>NZ_JAHLPQ010000004.1:0-213276 GCF_018917985.1 Blautia sp. MSJ-36
CAATATTCCCCACTGCTGCCTCCCGTAGGAGTCTGGGCCGTGTCTCAGTCCCAATGTGGCCGTTCACCCTCTCAGGCCGGCTATGGATCGTCGCCTTGGTAGGCCGTTACCCCACCAACCAGCTAATCCAACGCGGGTCCATCTTATACCACCGGAGTTTTTCACACTGGACCATGCGGTCCTGTGCGCTTATGCGGTATTAGCAGTCATTTCTGACTGTTATCCCCCTGTACAAGGCAGGTTACCCACGCGTTACTCACCCGTCCGCCACTAGAAACCAGCTAAATCTGCCGAAGCTTCTTTAAAAGGTTTCCCGTTCGACTTGCATGTGTTAAGCACGCCGCCAGCGTTCATCCTGAGCCAGGATCAAACTCTCTGATAAAATGTGTTAGCAATTCAGCGATGCTCGCATCAACTTAATTGCGACTCACACTGATTAAGCCAAAGGCTTAAGAAGTGTTTGATTCATTTACTCAAGACAACCGTTTGGCTATCTCTCGTTTTTACTGCTTTTGGTTTGTTAAAACCGTTCTTTAAAATGTAAAGAAATTTTCGAGAATCGTATGTGTTTCACTGTTTAGTTATCAAGGTTTGTTTTGTTCTTTCGAACAGCTTGTTTATTTTATCTCATTCAAAACCGTTTGTCAAGAACTTTTTTAATTTTTTTCGAAGTTTTTAACTTCTCAAAAAATCAAAGCGGAGAAGGAGGGATTTGAACCCTCGCGCCGCGTTAACGACCTACTCCCTTTCCAGGGGAGCCCCTTCGGCCAGCTTGGGTACTTCTCCAAATTGCCCTACTTACTAAGTAGTTCTGATATTTATCTCTATCGCTCTCAGCGACAGGTGATATTATATCTCGTATCTTTTATGTTGTCAAGTACTTTTTTCAACTTTTTTCAAAAGTTTTTATTCTGTATTTGACTAGCGGAGAGAGTGGGATTCGAACCCACGCGCCCTTGCGGACAAACGGTTTTCAAGACCGCCTCGTTATGACCACTTCGATATCTCTCCATATGTTGTTTTTCAACATTTTTTGTGCTGTTTTGTCAGCGCATGTTGTATTCTATCATCAAATATCTTACCTGTCAATAACAAATTTGATATTTTTTTCAAAAAATTGGACATATAGCTTCAATTTCCGCTATATGCCCATATTTACAGGGATTTTTCCTCTGTTCTATTCTCTGTTTTCTCTCAAAAATGCCTCTGCAATGACAAGATCTTCCGGTGTTGTGATCTTGATATTACGATAGGAACCTTCCGAAAAGCGGATTTTCACCCCGGTCTCATGTTCTGCTACCATGGCATCATCTGTAATCCCGGTCATTTCTTTCTTAAGGATGCTGGTATATGCGTCGTAGATCAGCGGATACCGAAAGATCTGTGGAGTCTGAACGATCCATACACTGCTGCGATCCGGAGTTTCACTGACATTTCCCTCCACATCTGCAATCTTAACCGTGTCTTTGGAGGGCATACCTACAACACTGGCACCTGTCTGTGCTGCTGCCATAAGTCCTCTTTCAATGATCTCATGATCAATAAACGGTCTGGCACCATCATGGATCAGTACGTATTCCGTGTCTTTGCACGCACGAAGTCCTTCATAAACGGAATCGTACCGCTCTTTTCCGCCGGATACTACGGCAGAAACTTTTGTAAAACCGTATTTTTCCACGATTTCTTCTTTGCACCAGGAAACATACTCCTCCCCTGTCACCAGAATGATATTCCGGATCAGCGGACTTTCCTGAAAACATTGCAGAGAATAACAGAGCACCGGCATTCCATTAAGCTCCATAAACTGCTTCTGTATTTTGCTGTGCATACGCTTTCCCTGACCTGCTGCCAGGACAATGGCTGTATTTCTGCACTCTTCCATAATCAATTACCCCGGATTCTTTTATCTTTCGCCAAGTTTCAGGTTCGGAACTGCATTCAGGTCCCAGCTATGGCGTGTTCCCTTGATATATTCATAATAGGCAGCCACTCCGATCATTGCCGCATTATCCGTACAGAAAATCGGTGACGGACGGTAAAATTTGTATCCACGGTCTGTGCATGCCTTTTCCATGGCAGTGCGGAGCGCTCCATTGGAGGCAACACCTCCTGCAATAGCAATTTTTTTCATGCCAAAATCAGCTGCTGCCTGCATGGTATGTTCTACCAGCACATCAACAACCGCTTTCTGGAAGGATGCCGCGATATCCGCACGGTTTACTTCCTCGCCTTTCATTTTTGCACCGTTTAAGTAATTGAGAACTGCGGACTTCACGCCACTGAAGCTGAAATCATACGGATTTTCACCAATTTTTGCACGTGGAAACTCAATAGCATCCGGATTTCCTTCTTTTGCAAGCTTGTCGATCTTTGGGCCTCCCGGATATCCAAGACCGATGGCACGGGCAACTTTGTCAAAAGCTTCCCCTGCTGCATCATCTCTGGTACGTCCCAGGATCTCAAACTGGCCATAGTCTTTCACAATGACAAGATGGGTGTGTCCACCGGATACAATGGCACAGAGAAATGGCGGTTCCAGATCCGGATGCTCAATATAATTGGCGGAAACATGTCCTTCTATATGATGCACGCCTACCAGGGGCAGATTTCTTGCATAGGCAATGGCCTTGGCTTCTGCCACGCCTACAAGAAGCGCACCCACAAGCCCTGGTCCGTAAGTTACACCGATAGCATCAATATCATCCAGGGTAACATTTGCCTCGTCCAGCGCTTCCTGGATGACCTGGTTGATTCTTTCTATATGATTTCTGGAGGCGATTTCCGGTACAACACCTCCATACAGTTTATGGATCTCGATCTGTGAGGAAATCACGTTTGATAAGACAGTCCTTCCGTTTTTTACAACGGAGGCTGCTGTTTCATCACAGGAGCTCTCAATACCAAGAATTAATGTATCTTTCATTTTTTTCAGTCCTCTTCAAAATTCAGTTCCACACTTTTACCGTCTTTTCCCGGCCATGCCTTCGGAAAGATCTCACGGACTGTATCCATGTAATCATCCGGGCGTACCAGAGACGGGCTGTAATGGGTCAGCCACATTTCCCCTACTCCCGCATCCCGGGCAAGGGTAGCCGCTTCACGAAACGTCATGTGTTTGTAGCCTTTTGCCTTTTCGATCTTGTCATCTTCGCCGTACATTCCCTCGCAGATAAAAAGATCGGAGTCTTTTGCATTGCGTAAAATGGACTCAGTTGGTCTGGTATCTGTGGTGTAGGTAAGCTTGATCCCTTTTCTCGGCGGGCCAAGTACCATATCCGGTGTGTAGACCCTTCCTTCATTCTCCACGGTCTGGCCCTTCTGCAGCGGATTCCAGAATTTCAGTGGAATCTCATGCTCTCTGGCGCTGTCCGGAGAAAATTTCCCCTGGCGAAGGATCTCAAGGGTATACCCGTAGCATGTAACATTATGGTTTACCCGGAATGCGGTGATCCGGTAACCATTCAGTTCCAGAACCTCCTCCGGTTTCATGATCTCGATAAATTTAATTTCAAAAGGCAGTTCCGGTGCGATCACACGCAGTGCATTTACCACACGTTCCAGTCCTCTTGGGCCCACCAGTGTCAGCGGTTCCGTACGATCCGCATTTCCCATGGTCAGAAGAAGTCCCGGAAGTCCGCTGATATGATCCCCGTGATAATGGGTAAAGCAGATCACATCAATGGGCTTGAAACTCCAGCCTTTTTCTTTAATGGCCACCTGGGTACCTTCCCCGCAGTCGATCATCAGGCTGCTGCCGTTGTAGCGGGTCATCAGCGCGGTAAGCCATCTGCGTGGCAGCGGCATCATTCCTCCGCAGCCAAGTAAACAAACATCTAACATATTTTTCCTCCTGTGCGTGTCATAAGAACAGCATCCTCTGTGGGATCTGTATAATACGCCTTACGCAGTCCGTCTCTCACAAACCCCTGCCGCTCATAAAGCCGGATCGCCGTCTCATTTCCCGCACGGACTTCCAGATGGATCATGGTGATCCCCCGTTCTTCGGCCAGACGGATCATGCTCTCCATAAGGAAATTTCCGATTCCCTCTCTCTGGCGGTCCCTGCGGACGGCAACATTGGTCACATCCCCCTCGTCCAGTACAGTAAGAAGACCGCAATACCCCAGAATCCGGCCTTTTTCTTCCACAACAAGAAACATTGCATTCTCTTTCATAAGAAATGTCAGAAATCCCTCTTTTGTCCATGGGACAGAAAAAAGTTCCTCTTCGATCTCCATAACCTGATCCAGGTCATCCACCAGCATTTCTCTTAAGATCATGCGTTTTCCCCTTCTGATTCTTTTTTCAGTTTTTGGACACGTTCCCGCTCTGCCTGTGATACACGAAGATAGTCCGGTTTGTGCTCAGCTGCTGTCTCTGTTCTGCCTTCTTTATAATAAAGGACACCAAGTGCGCCTACCGCTCCGGCTCTCTGTCTGGAAAGATGGGCCGGTGCAAAAGAAAACGGTACCTCAAGCTTATCTGCAACGATATCTTTAAATACCGGAACACCGTCTCCCAGAAATGTTACGGATTCTCCCATTTCATTGAGCATGGAAAGAAGCTCCTCGATTCCCACTGCCATCTGATCTTTTACAGTCACAAGTCTGTGGTCTTCATAACGGTAGATTCCTGTATAAACCTGTTTTCTTCTGGCGTCCATGATGGGGCAGATCAGCCCATTTACATCATAGAGATTGTATGCCAGTGCTTCCACAGTGGGAATCCCAACCAGTGGTTTGTCAAGGGCAAGTCCCAGTCCCTTGGCTGTGGCAGAGCCGATGCGGAGTCCGGTAAAAGATCCCGGTCCTTTGGCTACCGCAATGGCGTCAATGGTCTTAAGATCCAGTTCTGTCATCTTCACGATCTCATCCAACATGGGAAGAAGGGTCTGTGAATGTGTTTTTTTATAATTAACCGTATATTCCGCTACCAGTGTATCATCCTCCACAACAGCTACAGATGCCACGATCCCGGAACTGTCCAGTGCCAAAACTCTCATTCTACCTCTTCCCCTCTCTCCTCAATGGTGATCTTTCTGTACTCAAAGCCTTTCTCAAGGTCTTTCTCAATGGTAACTTCGATTCTTTTTTCCGGGAGGATCTCCTCAATGAGTTCTGCCCATTCGATGAGGCAGATTCCCTGTCCGAAAAAATAATCATCGTATCCGATCTCTTCCATTTCTTCCAGATCCCCGATACGATATACATCAAAATGATAAAACGGCAGACGCCCGTCTTCATATTCCTGGATAATGGTAAACGTAGGGCTGTTTACAGGTTCTGTAATCCCAAGGCCTGCTGCCACGCCCTGTGTAAACACGGTTTTTCCAACTCCCAGGTCGCCTGTCAGTGTGTAGATCTGTCCCGGTTTCGCATTCATTCCGATCTTTCTTCCGACCTCGAATGTCTCCTCCGGATCATGCGTTTCTATGATCATATTTTCCACCTTTTTCTTGCACAATTATTCTTTGCATATTATAATAGAGCGAACAGCGAAATACAATACTTTTTGAAAAGGAGTGCGAAAACTATGGCAAATCCTATCGTTACCATCACAATGGATAATGGCGATGTAATGAAAGCGGAATTATATCCGGAAGTTGCCCCGAACACAGTAAATAACTTCATCAGCCTTGTAAAAAAAGGCTTTTATGACGGCCTGATCTTCCACCGTGTTATCAACGGTTTCATGATTCAGGGCGGATGCCCTGATGGAACCGGTATGGGCGGCCCAGGATACAGCATCAAGGGCGAGTTCTCCCAGAACCGTTTCAAAAATGACCTGAAACATACACCAGGTGTTCTCTCCATGGCAAGAGCCATGCATCCGAACTCTGCCGGAAGCCAGTTCTTCATCATGCATAAAGCTGCTCCGCATCTTGACGGAAGCTACGCTGCATTCGGCCAGATCATTGAGGGCATGGATGTTGTAAATGCTATCGCAGAGACAGACACAGACTACAGTGACCGTCCTCTTGACGAGCAGAAGATCAAATCCATGACTGTTGAAACCTTTGGTGTGGATTATCCGGAACCGGAGAAATGCTGATAGGCAGAATTTTCTGAAATAGAGAAATTATTTAAAAAGACATGAAAATGCCCCGTGAAAGGCAGACTGTAAATCAGTTATCTGCCGTTTCCGGGGTGTTTTTTGTTCTATTTCTCGAAGGTTTTCACCTCTCCGTTTACTTTTGCAAAATACAGCTCTGCATCTTTCTCAAGTCCGGCTCTTCCGTTGGTTCCCTCTGTGATGGCTTTTTTGACCTCTTCGATCTGGTCATCCGGCACAAGAAGCTTCAGAACAACCTTGTCGGTATACTCGGAATCCAGGATTGGCAGGCTTCTTTCTCCCGCGATATACTGGATCTTACCGATCCCTGTATAATCCGTTGTCACCTGAAGAGAAATCCCGTGATGTTTCTCAATTACAGTGCTGGCCGCAAGTCCGGCCTGGACTGCCCCTGAATATGCCCGCACAAGTCCGCCGGTTCCAAGAAGGACGCCGCCGAAATATCTGGTCACCACGATGGCCGCATTATAGATCCCGGCTCCCAGAAGCACATCCAGCATGGGCCTTCCTGCAGTTCCGGATGGTTCTCCGTCATCACTGCAGCGGGTGGCTTCCCGATTCATTCCTACCGAATATACATAGCAGTTATGACGGGCATCCCAGTATTTCTTTTTCATTTCTTCGATAAAGGCAAGGGCCTCTTCTTCGGTTTCCACAGGACGGACCGTTGCGATAAAACGGGATTTTTTTTCCACAAGTTCGCCCTCGCCGCCTTCGTATATGGTTTTATAATGTTCCAGCATGGTTTACGCCTCCGTTATCTATAACTGAAATCTGCCACCGGCAGAGTTTTCTTTATTGTATAATAATTATCTGCTTTGCACAATGTATAAGATATCACGAATTGTGAAATTTTTTTTAAGGGTTTATTTGGCATTCTATATTTGATATAATAGAACGGATTATAAAGGAGGAATATTATGAACTACGGAAAAAGATCCACTTCCAAGAAGCGGAATGCTCTGATCTCCCGTACTTCCATGCTGGAAAAAAGAGCACATGTTTCGTTTATCCGGGTTTTATTTACAGCTCTGATCGCAGTCTGCGTCATGGTTGTCTGCCTTGGTATCGGCTCCTTCCGGGGCGTGATCGCCGGAGCACCTGATGTCAACAATGTGGATATTTCACCTCTCGGATATGCAACCTTCCTGTATGATGACCAGGGAACACAGATCCGACAGCTTTCAGCCCCTACATCCAACCGTCTTCCGGTCTCCCTGGACCAGATCCCGGTCAGTCTGCAGCATGCAGTGGTAGCCATTGAGGATGAACGTTTTTATGAACATAACGGTATTGATGTCCGCGGTATTGCGCGTGCCGGAATGAAGGCAATTACCACCGGTAATTTTTCCGAGGGTGCCAGTACCATCACACAGCAGCTTCTGAAGAACAACGTTTTCACAGACTGGACCAATGAGTCCACACAGCTGGAACGTTTCACCCGTAAGTTTCAGGAACAGTACCTGGCTGTACAGGTTGAAAAGAAATACGATAAATCTGTAATTCTTGAAAATTACCTGAACACCATCAACCTTGGAGCAGGTTCCTACGGCGTACAGGCAGCTTCCAAGAAATATTTCAATAAAGATGTATGGGATCTGAATCTTTCTGAATGTGCAACCCTTGCAGGTATCACTCAGAACCCAACCAAATTCAATCCGATCACCAACCCGAAAGCCAACGCCAAAAGACGGAAAGAAGTTCTGGACCACATGCTGGATCAGAATTATATTTCCCAGGACGAATATAACAATGCCCTGAATGATGATGTTTACTCCCGTATTCAGGCTGCACAGCTTGAAAACACAGAAGAAGAAAGCACCGTCTACACCTATTTTGAGGACGAGGTCACCAACCAGGTAATCAGCGACCTTATGAATATCAAAGGTTACACAAAAACACAGGCTACTAATCTTCTTTACAGTGGCGGCCTGAAAATCATGACAACACTGGATTCCAACATTCAGCAGATTCTTGATGAAGAATATGCAAATCCGGATAACTATCCGGCTGATGTACAGTATGAACTGGATTACGCACTGACCGTTCAGGATGCAGATGGAAACCAGAAAAATTACAGCAAGGAAATGCTTCAGCTTTATTTCCGTGATCAGGATCCGGAATTTGACCTTCTCTTCGATTCTCCGGAAGAGGGCCAGCAGTATGTAGACCAGTACAAAGCCAGCATTCTTTCTGACGGAAGCACCGTTATTTCCGAGCGTGTAAACTTTGCACCTCAGCCGCAGTCTTCCATGACTGTTATTGACCAGCATACCGGTTATGTAAAAGCCCTGATCGGAGGCCGTGGTGAAAAAACAGCCAGCCTGACTCTGAATCGTGCCACGGATACAACCAGACAGCCTGGTTCTACCTTTAAAATTGTATCCACTTACGCTCCGGCTCTGAATGAAAAAGGTGATACACTGGCTACTACATTTATGGATGAGCCATATGAATATCCGGACGGTTCTCCGGTTAACAACGCCACACGAAGCTACGGCGGCGAGACCACCATCCGTAAGGCAATCCAGAATTCCATCAACGTTGTGGCAGTCAAATGTCTGGAACAGGTTACCCCGGCTCTTGGTCTTAAATATCTGGATGATTTCGGATTTACTACTCTGGCCCATGGAACTGAGGCAGATAAAGATGCCAACGGAAATGTATGGAGTGACGCTAACCTGGCAACTGCCCTCGGAGGTATTACCAAGGGTGTCAAAAATGTAGAACTCTGTGCCGCATACGCAGCAATTGCAAACAACGGCAATTATATCAAACCGATTTATTATACACAGATCCTTGATCATGATGGAAATGTTCTGATCGAGAATACTTCCGTTTCCAGATCTGTAATCAAAGACAGCACTGCCTACCTGCTTACAAGCGCCATGGAAGACGTTGTCAAAAAAGGTACCGGTACTGCCTGCCAGCTTGACAATATGACTGTTGCAGGAAAAACAGGTACAACCGAGGATTACAATGACCTGTGGTTCGTAGGCTATACCCCGTATTACACCTGTGCGGTATGGTCCGGTTACGACAACAACGAAAAAATCCCGGAAGATGCACGTAACTTCCATAAAAATCTCTGGAAAAAAGTAATGACACGTATCCATGAAGGCCTGGAAGATAAAGATTTTGAAATGCCTTCCAGCGTGGAAAAAGCAAGTGTCTGCTCTGAAACCGGACTTCTTCCACGTGCAGGCTGCCCGACTATCACCGAATATTTTGATATTTCCAGTCTTCCGACTGAATACTGCGATGAGCATTTTTATGGAAGCAGCTATGATTACGACGAAGACTATTATTATGAAAATACGGATTCCGATACCGACGCAATTCCAAGCGCATCTCCGGACAGTACGGATAGCACGAACGCCGATTCCAACGGTGATAATACCGACAGTTCTGATAACACCGGCGGCGACAACGGTGACGGCGATAACACCGGCGGAGATGACACCTCCGGGGATAATTCAGGTGATAATACAGGAAATGACACCGGAGATACTTCCGGCGGAGACACTTCCGGCGGAGACGATGGCGGAGACACTTCCGGCGAAGATCCTGTAGAATATTACAATTGATGATTTCATTTTAGGAATAAAAAAAGTGGGTTCCCGAAACAGGGAATCCACTTTTTTATATCTCTTCTGAACTTAAAATCAGAGAACCATCTTGGCTGCGCCGTAAATTCCGGCATCATTGCCAAGTGTTGCAATCACAATAGGAGTATCTTTACAGGATGAAAATGTATACTCTCTGTAGTACTTCTGAATGCAGTCAATCAGCGGCTGTCCTGCCTTGGAAACGCCTCCGCCGATTACGATTGTCTCAGGATCTGTCACACATGCAAACATTGCCAGTGAGCCGCCCAGCTGCTCGCCGACTTTCTCCATGGTTGCTACAGCTACCGGGTCATTTTCTTTAAATGCGTCCAGAACTGCTTTTGCGGAAATATTCTCCATATCTCTGAGAACACTGTTCTCACTGGATGCCGCAAGCTCTTTTTTTGCCATGCGGACAATTCCGGTTGCGGAAGCAAACTGCTCCAGGCATCCTTTGTTTCCACAGTTGCAGGACTCTGTCTCGTGATGATCCACATTGGCATGTCCGATTTCTCCACCTGCACCATGATGTCCGGTTACGATCTTGCCATCAACAATAATTCCACCGCCGACACCAGTTCCAAGTGTCACCATAATCACATCGGAGGAACCTGCTGCCGCGCCTTTCCATGCCTCACCAAGTGCTGCTACATTGGCATCGTTTCCGGCTTTTGCACGAAGGCCTGTCAGCTCTTCCATCTCACCTACAACGTTCTTATATCCCCAGTAAAGGTTTACTGCACGCGGCACTTCACCTTTTGAGTTTACCGGTCCCGGAACACCGATTCCAACGCCTTCTACATCATCTTTGGAAATGCCTTTTTCTTCGATCTTTGCTTTTACGGCTGCTGCCACATCCGGAAGGATCTGATCTCCGTTATTCTCCTTGCGGGTCGGAATCTCCCATTTCTCAACAAGAGTGCCATCTGTGCGGAAAAGTCCGCATTTTACAGTAGTTCCACCTACATCAATTCCAAAACAATATGTTCCCATTTCTTATCCTCCCTTACTCTTCGTCGTCTGAATTCTCTCTCTTCTTGGCAAGGTTCGCCTGAACACGTTTGTACAGTGCCTCTGCCGCATTGTATCCCATCTTCTTCTGTCTGTGGTTGACAGCTGCTGCCTCAACGATAATCGCCAGGTTACGTCCCGGACGGATCGGAAGGGAATGGCATACAACCTTGTTTCCAAGATACTCTGTATACTCTTCATGAAGTCCCAGACGGTCATATTCCTTATCTCTGTCCCACTCCTCAAGCTTGATAACAAGGTCGATCGACTGGGTATCCTTAACACTCTCTACACCGAACAGTGTTTTTACATCGATGATACCGATACCACGAAGCTCAATAAAATGACGTGTGATATCCGGCGCAGATCCTACCAGCGTTACATCGCTGACCTTACGGATCTCAACAACATCATCACTGACAAGACGGTGGCCACGTTTAATCAGCTCCAGAGCAGCCTCGCTCTTACCGATTCCACTCTCACCAGTGATCAGAATTCCCTCGCCGTAAACATCCACCAGTACACCATGAATAGAAATGCACGGTGCAAGCTGTACACCCAGCCAGCGTATGATCTCAGCCATAAAGCTGGAAGTTGTTCTTTCTGTCACGAATGTCGGAACATTATATTTAACAGCCAGATCAATCATGTCCTGAGACGGACGGGTCATGGTACTGAAAATAACACAGGGAATCTTACTGGAGATAAAACGCTCATATTTAAAACGTCTCTCTTCCTCATTGAGCTGCATCAGATACGTATACTCTACATATCCGATAATCTGTACCCGCTCATTTGCAAAATGCTCCAGATATCCGGTAAGCTGAAGCGCAGGTCTGTTGATCTCCGCAGTCTTGATCACGATGCCTGACAGGTCGATTTCCGGAGTCAGATTGTTAAGCTCCAGTTCCTGTACCATCTTTGTCAACTGTACACCCTTCATACTTTTGTCTCCTTTTCGCTGAAAGTTTGCATTCTCACTGCCGTTTTGCCGTGGCGTGAGACACCTTATCTTTAATTATACACAATCACAGTTGAAACTGCAATGCAGCATCAGGATTTATGGAAAAATTCATAAACCTGGCGGGCACTTCCCGCATTCATGCTCTCTGTCTGTGCCAGTTCTTCTTCTGAAGCGTCACGGATGTTTTCCACAGATTTGAATTTCCTGAGAAGCGCTTTCCTCCTGGTATCTCCGATTCCGGGGATATCATCCAGAATGGAATGTACCTGTTCCTTGCTTCTTAAAGAACGGTGGTACTCAATGGCAAAACGGTGCGCTTCATCCTGAATTCTGGTAATGAGCCGGAATCCCTCACTGGAAGTATCAATGGGAATTTCCACATTGTCAAAATACAGGCCTCTGGTTCTGTGGTGATCATCTTTCACCATACCACAGACCGGAATACTTATCCCCAGATTATTCAGCACTTTCAGTGCAATATTCACCTGGCCTCTTCCTCCATCCATCAGGATCAGATCCGGCAGCCTTGCAAAACTGTCAAATTCGCCGTTGCTTTCATGGGTAAATCTTCGGGTGAGCACTTCTTCCATGCTGGCATAATCATTTGGCCCCTGCACCCATTTGATCTTGAATTTACGATAATCACTGCGCTTTGGACGGCCTTTTTCATAAACTACCATAGAACCTACGGATTCAAAACCACTGATGTTGGAAATATCGTATGCCTCCATACGTACCACATTTTCAAGTCCCAGCCAGTCTTCCACCTCATGAACTGCACCGATGGTACGGCCTTCTTCTCTTTTAATCCGTTCTCTGTCCTTGGAGAGAACCATACGGGCATTTTCAAGGGCAAGTTCTACCAGTTTTTCCTTGGTTCCTTTTTTGGGAACACGGATATGCACTTTCTGCTTCCGCCTTGTTGTCAGCCACTCTTCGATAATATCCGCATCCTCGATTTCGCTCTGAAGCATAATCTCAGAGGGAATAAACGGAGTACCTGCATAAAACTGTTTCAGGAAACTGGAAAGAACCTGGGCCTTTGTATCGCCTTTTGCCACCCGGAGATAAAAATGATCTCTGCCAATCAGCTTGCCATCCCGGATAAAAAATACCTGCACAACAGCATCCTGATCACGGAGGTCTTCACTCTCATCCATGGCTACCGCAATGATATCCCTGTCTTCCTGTCCGTAGCCTGTGATCTTCTGGCGTTCCCCGATCTTCTCAATACTATGGATCAGATCCCGGTATTCCATGGCATCCTCATAGCGCATTTCCTCCGAAGCTTTCTGCATTTTGACCATCAGCTCATCAATAGTATCCTGAAAATCTCCATTCAGAAATTTGATCACTTTATTGATGTTTTTCCTGTATTCTTCCTGACTGATATATCCCTGGCAGGGTGCTTTGCACTGCTTCATATGATAATACAGACAGGGCCGGTCCTTCCCTGTATCTCTCGGAAGACTGCGATTACAGGAACGTACCTGATACAGTTTCCGCACCAGTTCAATCACGTCTTTCACTGCCCCGCCACTTGTATAAGGTCCGAAATATCTGGCCTTATCTTTTTTCATTCTTCTGGCAAAAAGTACTCTTGGATATGGTTCGTTGACAGTCACCTTGATAAACGGATAACTTTTGTCATCCTTGAGCATGGTGTTATATTTAGGACGGTGTTCCTTGATCAGATTGCACTCCAGAACAAGTGCCTCCAGTTCAGAGTCCGTAATAATGTACTCAAATCTGGTAATGTGTGTAACCATCCGCTCAATTTTGGCTCCTTTATTACGGCTGCTCTGAAAATACTGGCGCACACGGTTCTTCAGGCTGATGGCTTTTCCTACATAGATGATCTCATCTTTCTCGCCATGCATGATATAAACTCCCGGTTTTGCCGGAAGTTTCTTTAATTCTTCCTCAATTATGAACATACTTTATTCTCCTGTTTTACCATCACGGTAATAAGAAAACCGGGATTTCTCCCGGTTTTCCGATGATCTGTTTTATGCCTGTGATCCCGGCTTTTCTTCTGTTTCTGTATGAGTGGCATCTGCTGTCTGAACAGATTCTTCTGTTTCCACAAAGGTGGCCTCTTCCGGGCTATTTGTGATGTCCTGTTTATTGGACACTTCTTTTTCATCCTCAGAAAGTACCAGGTCATCCAGATTCTCCGGAATATCCAGTCCCTGCTGCACTGCACGGAGAATCTTCATAAATTCCTTACCGGTGATGGTTTCCTTACGAATAAGATATTCCGCAATTTTATCCATCTCCGCTCTGTGGCTTCCAAGAATCCTCTTAGCTTCCTCGTAGGAATGATGAAGCAGTTTCATAACCTCATGGTCAATCTCTGTTGCGGTATCATCGCCACAGTTTAAAACTGCTCTTCCGCTTAAGTACTGATTTTCCTGCGTTGCCAGTCCCATCAGTCCGAATTTCTCAGACATACCATACTGTGTGATCATGGCTCTGGCAACCTTGGTCGCCTGCTCAATATCATTGGCAGCGCCTGTGGTCACTGTATCAAATACAATTTCCTCTGCGGCACGTCCGCCAAGATAACCTACCAGCATCGCTTCCAGTTCTTTCTTGGTGTTGAGATATTTTTCTTCCTCAGGTACCTGCATAACGTAACCAAGTGCTCCCATGGTACGTGGTACGATGGTAATCTTCTGTACAGGTTCCGCATCTTTCTGAAGAGCATTTACCAGCGCATGGCCTACCTCATGGTAAGACACAATCCGGCGCTCCTGTTTGCTTAAAATGCGGTCTTTCTTTTCTTTACCAACAAGAACTACCTCAACGGACTCTTCCAGGTCTTTCTGGCATACGGCCTTACGGCCTTTCTTGACTGCAAGAATTGCTGCTTCATTGATCATATTGGCAAGATCCGATCCTACTGCACCGGAAGTCGCAAGGGCAATTGCCTCAAAATCAACCGTATCATCCAGAAGTACATTCTTGGCATGTACCTTCAGAATATCCACCCTTCCTTTAAGATCCGGACGGTCAACAATCACACGTCTGTCAAAACGTCCCGGACGGAGAAGGGCCGGATCAAGAACTTCCGGTCTGTTAGTTGCCGCAAGAATCAGAAGTCCTTTGGAAGTATCAAAACCATCCATCTCCGCAAGCAGCTGGTTCAGTGTCTGCTCACGTTCGTCATTTCCGCCGCCATAGCGGGAATCACGGCTTTTACCGATGGCATCGATCTCATCAATAAATACGATGCACGGTGCATTCTTCTTGGCTTCCTCAAAAAGATCGCGGACACGGGATGCTCCCACACCCACAAACATCTCCACAAACTCCGATCCGGAAAGGGAGAAGAACGGTACCTGAGCCTCACCGGCAACCGCCTTGGCAAGCAGTGTCTTACCGGTTCCTGGAGGTCCTACAAGAAGTGCGCCTTTTGGAAGTTTGGCTCCGATGGCTGTATATTTCTCAGGATTATGAAGAAAATCCACAACCTCCTGCAGTGATTCCTTGGCCTCATCCTGGCCTGCCACGTCTTTAAAAGTAACTCCTGTTTCTTTCTGAACATAGGCCTTGGCCTTGCTCTTGCCTACACCCATGCCCATGATTCCGCCGCCTTTGTTCATACGGCGCATGGAGAACATCAGAAGGCCAAACAGCAGCAGGGTTGGAAGAACCACGCTTAAGATCATGGCAACAAACTCGCCAAACACATCGGGCGGATCGGTCTCAAACTTGATTCCCTTACCTTCCAGTCTTTTGGTCAGTGCTGTGCTGTCCTCGGTCTTCGTAGTATAATAGCTTTCATCCTCGTACTTGGAGTTCTGCTTCTTAGGTACGATCGTCAGTGTGCTGGACTGGATCGTTACTTCCTTAACCTGGTCCTTATCCACCATATCGATAAATTTATCATAGGAGATCTCACTGCTGTTATCTTTCAGCATGTTGGTAAACAATGCAAAACACACCAGTGTGACCAGGAGGCATATCAGAAAAGCCAGAATCGACTGATGATTTTTACCTGAACCCTGTTTGGGATCTTTGTTATCAGGTTGCTTTCCGTCCTGATCATTTTTCAGTTGATTATTCATTTTTTTCCTCCTCTTGTCATTTCTTTATTATAAAGAGAAAAACCGTATAAATCAACCGTGAGATTGTAAAAATACCTGTGAAAAAACACCTCATAGGATATTGCCAGTGAACATTAAATTGTAGTATACTGTTCCCAGTAATTTGGAAAATTAAAGAGGAGAGGAAATCAGACAAATGAAAATAGGTTTTGATAATGAAAAATATCTGAAAATGCAGTCAGAACATATCCGTGAAAGAATCGGTCAGTTCGGCAACAAACTTTATCTTGAATTCGGCGGCAAACTGTTTGACGACTACCATGCATCCCGTGTTCTTCCGGGTTTTGAACCGGACAGCAAGCTCCGCATGCTGATGCAGCTTTCTGATCAGGCAGAGATCGTTATTGTTATCAGTGCCAATGACATTGACAAGAATAAAGTACGCGGCGACCTTGGCATTACCTATGACGAAGACGTGCTCCGTCTTATGGATGAGTTTACAAGCCGTGGCCTGTATGTAGGAAGCGTATGCATCACACAGTACTCCGGCCAGGAAAGCGCCGATCTCTTCAAGAAACGTCTGGAGAAACTGGGTATCCGTGTTTACAAGCTTTACCTGATCCCCGGATATCCAAGCAACACCTCTCTGATCGTAAGTGATGAGGGCTATGGAAAGAATGACTATATTGAAACCACAAGACCTCTGGTTGTGATCACAGCCCCGGGACCTGGAAGCGGAAAGATGGCAACCTGCCTTTCCCAGCTCTATCACGAATACAAACGTGGCGTAAAAGCCGGATATGCGAAATTCGAGACTTTCCCGATCTGGAATCTTCCTCTGAAACATCCGGTAAACCTTGCCTATGAAGCTGCCACTGCAGATCTGAATGACGTCAACATGATCGACCCGTTCCATCTGGAAGCTTACGGCAAAACTACCGTCAACTACAACCGTGACGTAGAAGTTTTCCCTGTTGTACAGGCTATGTTCGAGAAGATCATGGGCAGCTGCCCTTACAAATCTCCGACAGATATGGGCGTTAATATGGCCGGTAACTGCATCGTTGACGATGAAGTATGCCAGGAAGCTTCCCGCCAGGAGATCATTCGCCGTTATTACAAGAGCATGGACGCCTTGGTTTCCGGATCCGGCACAGAGAATGAAGTACGTAAAATCGAGCTTCTCCTCCAGCAGGCTCACGCAGAGATCACTGACCGAAAAGTTGTACCTGCTGCCCTTGAAAAAGAGAAAGCAACCAACGGCCCTGCTGCAGCTATGGAACTTCCGGATGGCAGAATCGTATGCGGAAAAACTTCCGATCTTCTCGGCGCATCCGCAGCGCTCCTTCTGAACGCACTGAAAGAGCTGGCAGGAGTTGACCATGAGCAGCATGTGATCTCTCCGGATGCCATCCATCCGATTCAGCAGCTGAAAACCAAATATCTTGGAAGCAAGAACCCACGTCTTCACATTGACGAGATCCTGATTGCCCTGTCCATGAGTGCCGCAACCAGCGACGCCGCACGCCTTGCCCTGGAGCAGATCCCAAATCTCCGTGGCTGCCAGGCCCATACTTCCGTAATGCTTTCCGATGTGGATGTGATCAGCTTCCGTAAGCTTGGTGTTGAGCTTACCTGCGAAGCCAAGAAGGAACAGAAGAAAAACTATCAGAAAGACTGATTCTCTGATAACAAAATAACATAAGAAAAATCCCTCTTAACGTTTCCGCATTCTGGATTCGTCGAGAGGGATTTTTTAAGGGAAAATATAAACAGACATCTGTTACTGTTTTCTTAATTCATTCTTTTTCTGTCATAAACTATGCCACCGATTTCAAATTCCACACTGCTTCCATCTCCGGCCATATGATAATAAGGTTCTCCGGTCAGCTCTCCAGAAAGTATTTTTCTGATTCCATTACAATATATATTTATAATTTTCTGAGAAAACGCATACTTTTCATAGCAGTCTTCTTCTGTTTCACATACATGTGCTGGAAAAACATGTGTTACTTTTTTTCCGAGTTTTTTTAATTTCAGAAGACTTTCGTAATATACACGTAAAGATGCAGAAGGCGCCAGGGAGTCTCCTGCACTTAACTGTCCCCATACGCCCCATTTAAGCATGGTATCACCGGTAAACAGCCAGCCTTTCTGTTCCTCAAACAGTGTGCAATCGAGCCCAGTGTATGACTTGGAATTTCCACGACGCTGAGCTTTTTATCCCCAAGGTCAAATATATCCTCTTCCCTGACTGTACAGATTTTTTCCGCCGGCCCGGGCTTCCATTTTTCAAACAAAAAACCTTCTTTTTCCGGAATTTCAAAAAACATGATTTCCGACATTTTCCGAAGTTTTTCATCTACCTCCTGATGGGAAAAAGGTTCATCGTACCGTCCCACATATACTTCTTCAAACTGATTATTTCCTGAATTATGATCTACATGGGCATGGGTATTTACAACAATCAACGGTTTGTGGCCACACAGCTGGCTGATAGTATCTTTTAAACTAGTAAGACCGAACCCTGTATCAAGAAGCAGCACTTTCTCCGTTCCATTTATCACATACATCACAGTCTTATCAATCTCATTGATTGCCCATAAATCCTTTTCTAAAGGAATGATTCTTGACAACTGCATTCTTTTTTCTCCTTATTTTACTGCACCCATAGTCAGGCCGCTAGTGATATATTTCTGTGCACAGATATAAAGCACAATCGTCGGAATGATACATAGAGTAAGTCCCGCAATAAAAAGATTCCACTGTGTGCTGGTTGCACTTCTGAACATAAACAGGTTTACCGTTAACGGTCTCAGTTCACTGTCTCCGATTAGAATGCTCGGAAGAAGGAAATCATTCCAGGACCACATAAAAAACAACACCCCTATAGTCACTGTCGCAGGTTTTACTAGAGGAAATACAATCTGCGTCATAATTCTGAACACTCCGCAGCCATCAATAGCTGCTGCCTCCTCCAGTTCCCGAGGTACATTCTTCAAAAATCCGGTAAAAGTCAAAATACCAAATGCACAGAAATTGGAATCATAACTGCATGAAATGGAACGATCTGTCCAAATACAAAATACAGATATAAATTCTGAGAGATTCTTCCTCTGAGATGTGAAATTCCAAATGCTCCCGCAAAAGAAATAAACACTCCACCTAACATAGCTCCCAGTGTAATCACTGCGGAATTTTTTAACGCAGTCAGGAAATTCATATCTTCTTTCGGAGAAGAGGTGGCCATGCTTCGTCTGAATCATATAAAAAGCTATTATCTTCTGTACTGTAAATGTATTACAGATGAAGGAAAAAGTCTGGAAAAAGAATATTATTTCACTCATATAGCGGAACATTACCTTCAGGAACATATTCCGGATGCGCTTATTTTTTCCTATGGTAATGCCCTGTATTCTCTTTGTCCGAATATCGATGAAATCCAGCTTACAAAGATCATAAGCTTTATACACAGTGAACTGAAAAAGAATGGAGTTCTCATGTCGGCAGCTGTAAGCAACTGTTCCGAAACCCTGTCGGACATTCCACTACTTCGAAGCCAGACTGTGGAAATTTTTAATACGCTAAAAAATTCTGAACATTTTGTAATGCTTTACCGTGATCTGGAATCCAGCCCTGTTATGGGAATGTATGAAAAATCCAACTATTTTCAGGTATTTTTAAATGCCTTATCTGCTGGTGACAATTCTGCGCTTCAGAAGCGTTTTTCAGAGATTACCACGCTTTTTTCTGGTGAATCCACGGATGAATTTGACAGTTTCATGTACAGCTTTATGACTCTTTTTCTTTCCTTCTTCCAGTCATCTTCTCAGGAACTGTCCGATTCTGTATGTTCTGCCACTCGGACACAAAAAGATCTGTTTGCCTCTGCTGCTTCCTCCGAAAAAAAAGCAGAAATTTTTCAAAACTGGTTACAGCAGATCTCCGGTTTTCTGAATGCGGATAAAATCACCAAAAACAATTATCTTACCAGCCAGCTGATCGAATATATCCGCGCAAACTATGAAAAACCATTAAGCCTGTACAGCATTGCAGATGAGTTTAACCGTAGTACTCCATATATCAGTCGTCTGATCAAACAGACAACTGGGAAAAATTTTACAGACCTGCTCACAGATCTTCGGATACAGAAAGCCAAAGAACTGTTAAAAACTTCTTCCTATCACGTAAATGAGATATCCCACATGGTAGGATATCCCAATTTTCGCTACTTCAGCCGTATTTTCAAACAGCAGACCGGTATGACTCCTAATGATTACCGAAAAATCTCCTGTCGTTTTCATTGAATTTTTATACTGCTTCCCACACCTTCTCCGCCACATTGCTTGGTAACGATGATCTTATTGTCAATTCGTTCCTTCAGCTCGGAAACATGGGAAATAATCCCTACCAGGCGTCTGCCATCTGCAAGGCTGTTCAGCGCTTTTAATGCCTGCTCCAGAGACTCCTCATCCAGAGAACCGAATCCTTCATCCACAAACATGGAATCCAGCCGGATTCCCCCGGCTGAGGCCTGGATCTCATCGGAAAGTCCCAGCGCTAGGGATAACGATGCCTGGAAGGATTCCCCACCGGACAATGTCTTTACGCTTCGTTCCGTTCCGTTATAGTGATCAATGACATTCAGATCAAGACCTGCTTTTTCTTTCTGATTTTTGCTTTGTTCCTGGCGTTTCAGTTCGTACTGGCCGCTGCTCATGGTCATAAGACGGAGATTGGCTCTTCGCAGGATCCGGTCAAAATATGCCATCTGGATATAGGTTTCCAGCTCGATCTTTGCCTTTCCGTTCAGTTTTCCATTGGCTGTATCCGAAAGATTCCTGATCCATGCATATTCTTTTTCCGCTATTGTCATTTCCTCCCGGCCCTTTTGCACTTTCTGAAAAATATCCTGGTTTCCACTCTGAACGGAAAAAAGCTCTTTTCTTTTTTCTGTGAGATCTGCTTTCCTCGCAGTAGTCTGTGCATGCTGTTCTCTGATCTCCTCTTCCGGAATCTCTCCGATCTCTTTTTTCTGCGCTTCAAAAGTCTCTATAGAGGAAGCTATCCTTTCTTTTTCTGACTGAAATCTCTGCAGCGTTTCTTTCACTTTTTTGCTGTTTTCCTTCAGTTCCCCGTATTCCTGCTGCTTTTCCCCGATTTCTTTTTCCAGATCTTCTTTTCCTGCTTTCAAGGCTTCCGATTTCGTACTGTCCGCTTTACAGGACTTATCTTTTTCCGTTTCCAGACGGATCTGTCGGATCTCCTCTGCCGCATTTTGCTGCTGTTTCTGATTCTCGGATGCTTTCATACTCAGGCCGGCCTGCTCTCTGTCAAAGAAATTCTTTTTTTCCTGCAGCTCCTCTTTTTCTTTTTCAAGACGCTCCATGGCATTTTCCACTGTTTTCTTTCTTTTTGTATTTTCCTGGGCTTTCCTGATCTCTTTCTCACTTTCCGCCAGAAGATCCTCACACTGTTCCTGCGCTCTGTTTACCATGGAAGTCAGCTGTTTCCACACAGTCAGAAAATCCTCTGCCTGTCCGTTCCCGTTTTTATTTTTCTTATGGAATTCTTGAAACTCTTCCAGAAGTTTTTCTGCACTGGCTACAATCTGCCTCCAGGATGCATTGCTCTGTTCCTTTAAGCTTCCGGCTTTCAGGCTTTGATCTACAGAATCCTTCTCCATTTTATCCAGCCTGCTTTTCTCGTTATCCAGTGTTTTCTGGTCAACTGTCTGTTCTTCTGAAAGCATTCTGGGATGTGGATGGCTCAGGGAACCGCACACAGGGCAGGGCATTTCATCCTTAAGCTCCCGGGCCAGAAGACCTGCCTGTGCATCCAGAAAAATGTGGAATATCTGCTGATAATATTCCCTCTGCTGCTGTGCATCTCTGTAGGCAGACTGATATTTTTTCTGCTGCTCTTTGGTTTCATCATAAAGGCCTCTGAATCTCCGGATCTCAGCAATAAGTCCATTCAGTTCTCTCTTTCTCCGCGTCTGTTTTTCTTTCTCTGTGAGCGCTTTCTGCAGGTCAAGCTCAGAATTTCCCAGCTGCTCCCGTTCCGTTTTCAGCTGCTCCATTTCTTTCTGCTGCTGTTCTTCCTGCCGGATGATCTTTTCCTTTTGCGTCTGACAATTTCCCAGCTGTCTTTCAATTTCTCTTCGTTCTTCTTGCAGTTGCTCCAGATCCTGATATTTCTTCAGCTTTTCCTGTTTTTCCCGGATCAGAAGGCCAAGTTCCTCACATCTCTTATCTGCATCTTTATATTTTTCTGCCTCTTCTGACGCCTTCGCAAGTTCCGAAAGAATCTTTTCAAGCTGCTCCAGAGCAAGCGCTCGTTTCTCTTCCAGGCTTCGTTTCTGTGCAGAAAAATTCAGCATGGTTTCCATTGTCCGGAGTTTCTCTTCCAATTCCTTTTCCTGTTTCTGAAGTTCCTTTTCCCGGAGTTCTCCTCTGTCAATAAACAGTTTCAGAAGCTCAAGACTCCGTTCCAGCTTTCCTTCGAATTTCGCTTTTTTAAGCCTTGAAAATTCCTCTTCTTCCATCCCTGCATCCGGCTGGAACTTCACACCATCCAGATACTGGGCGATACTCCGGCGCATCTCATCATATTCTTTATATCTAGAAATAGCCGCATCCCGGAGCTTTATCTGGAGCTGCTGGTAAAGGCCCGTATGAAAAATCTGCCGGAATATCTCCCCTCGCTGCAGAGTTCCTGCCAGCAGCAGCTTCTGAAAATCCCCCTGGGCGATCATTGCGATCTGTGTGAACTGATCGTAACTCAGTCCCAGAAGCTGTTCCACTGCCACAGTAACATCTTTTGCCTTTGTCACCGGCTGCCGGTCATCCGGATAGATCAGCTGTGCCTCAGCTTTCCTAAGAGTCTGTCCGGTGCCTCTTTTTTTCGGAGCCATATATTCCGGACTCCGGCGCACGTGATAGGTTTTCCCCTGATAGGAAAAAACAAGCTCCACAAAAGTCTCCGTGGAATCTTTTGCATACTTACTCCGGAACATGGCGGATTCCCTTACCTCTCCACTGGCTCTTCCATATAACGCAAAGGTGATCGCATCAAAGATCGTAGTTTTTCCCGCTCCGGTGTCACCGGTGATCAGGTAGAGACCGCCCTCTCCAAGCTTTGAAAAATCAATCTCTGTTTTGTCTGCATAGGGCCCAAAGGCACTGATGGTCAGTTTTTCCGGTCTCATTGTTTCACCTCCTGGATCTTACGGATCAGATCTTCGGAATATTTCCGCTGTTCTTCATTCATGGGCTGGTTATTCTGCAGTTCAAAAAATTCCTCAAAATATTCCAGCTCGGATTTCCTTTTCACCGTTTCTGCACCTGCGATCTCCTGGTTTTCTCTTGTGCGTCGGTTATCATATTCCAGCCTCATCAGATTCGGATAAACAGTACGGAGCTTCTGCATTCCATCTACGATATCTTCTTCATCTGTCAGCGTGATTTGCACATAATCCTCTGTGTTTGTGTCCTGATAACTGGACAGTGATGTGATCTCCATGTATGTGCCTTTCAGTTTTCGCATATCCCGAAGAGGCTTCAGCGGAATCGCCCTGATCCTGAGATTTCCTTTTTCCAGAAGCTCCACAACTGTCACGGATTTCTGCTGTCCTGCCTCGGAAAAAGAATATTTCAAAGGAGTTCCGCAGTAGCGGATGTGCTCGCTTCCCACATTCTGAGGACTGTGGATATGTCCAAGTGCCACATAGTCAAAATCCCGGAACACATCTGCCTCCACCTGGTCGATACCTCCAACGGAGATCTCTTCAGAATCACAGCGCATGGCACCGACCACAAACTGATGGGCGATCAATACATTGCGATAACGTTTATCAATCTCCATATGTGCAACTGCCGCCTGCACTGCCTCCTGGTAGGTACGGATCTCATCCACCTCTTCTTCTCCTTCCAGTCCGTGCCTCACAGTTGCCGGACGCACAAATGGAAGCAGATGGATCCAAACTTCTCCATAGCTGTCCGTTAAACAGTACTTTTCTGTTTTTCCATCGTATACCGGGGACATACAGATCCCGCTGCTGCTCATGATCTGTGAACCGAAAGCGATCCTTTCCGCACTGTCATGATTTCCGCTGATGGCATACACCGGGAGCTTCCGCTTTGCAAGCCTGGTAAGAAACCGGTCAAAAAGCTGCACTGCCTCCGCCGAAGGAACCGATCTGTCATAAAGATCACCGGCGAGAAGGATTCCATCCGGTGCTTCTTCATCAATGATCCTCAGGATTTCGTCCAGAATATATTTCTGATCTTCAATCATGGAAAATTCATTAACTCTTTTTCCAAGGTGAAGATCGGATAAATGAATCAGTTTCATCGATCACCTCCTGCGCTTACCCAGCCTCCGAAACGTTCCGGCGCAAGATCAATTTCACAGGCATCAATTGCATCTTTTAACTGTGTAAGATTGCTGACACCGGTTACCGGCACCGTCTGGAAAGGCTGATGGAAAAAGTACGCCAGAGATAAGGCCTGCAGGCTGTGTCCGGTTTCTTTCTGCAATTTTAACAGCTTCTGATAGGTGCGAAGGTTTGTCTCGTTCCAGTAGGATCTTTTCATACTTTCTGAAAGACCTGTGATCTGTGTTTCCTTCTCCCGCATCCAGGATGCATCCACCTCTGCATCTGTACAGGAAAGCCCCATTTTCTGAAGTTTTGAAAAAAATCCCATTGCAGTGGAAGAAAACGGAACGGCAGCAGCGCCTGTCTCACAGTGCCACTGATATTCTTCTCTGGAAAACTCCACAAGTGTAGGATCCGGATTTGTATTTCCTCCGGGATTGATTCCTGCAAGACTCCACTGATTGGATACTGCTGTGATCCCTGAAAGATTTCGTTCTCTCAGACACTGAGCAATTTCTTTCAGCCTCTCTGTGCGGTAATTGGAAAATCCATAATAACGGATCCTGCCTTCTTTTTTCAATTCTTCCAGAATATCCACGATTTCCTCCGCCGGTTTCTTCGGATCATCTCTGTGAAGCCAGTAAAAATCCATCTCATCTTTTCCCAGTGTGCGGCAGCTCTCATCCAGGTCCATGCGGATATCTTCTTTGTTCACTCTGCTGCGACCCGGATCCTCAAAGGAATAGTGCGCGCCCTTCGTTGCCACGATAACTTTTCCCTGCATGCCACTCTCTTTCAGCCATTTTCCTATGATCTGCTCACTGCAGTTTCCATGTCCTTTTAGCCATTTGCAATAGACATTTGCCGTATCAATAAAATTTCCGCCTGCCCATACAAAGGCATTCAGAATCTCAAAGCTTTTTTCCAGGTCTGATTTATCTCCAAATCCTGCTGTTCCGAGGCAGATAGGACTGATGTTCAGATCTGTATTGTTCAGCTGTATATATTTCATCTACGTAACCTCCCGTATTCATATATATCTTTTTCTATTATAACTTTTTTCCGTAGATCCGAACAGTATATTTCCCAACTATCCATATACTATGGCACAAAAAAATCCTCCGGCACATGCATGCCGGAGGATTTGATATTCCGTTATCTTAACAATATGATTTATTTGTAGAGTGGTCCGTAGTTCTTGCAAGCGCGGAAGTCTGCACCCTCTTTTTCCATACCGAATGCGTTCCAAGCTGCCGGACGATAGATATCCTTCTCAGGAACGTTGTGCATGGATACCGGAATTCTCAGCATAGAGCACATTGTGATAAGGTCTGCACCGATGTGTCCGTAGGAGATCGCACCGTGGTTAGCACCCCAGTTGTTCATTACATCGTAAGCTGTCTTGAACGGTCCCTCTTTGCCATCGCATCTTGGAGCGAACCATGTACATGGCCATGTGTAGTCTGTACGTTTCCAGAGCTTGTCAGATACTTCTTCCGGAAGGGCTACTGTCCATCCCTCTGCGATCTGAAGAACCGGTCCAAGTCCTTTTACAAGGTTCAGACGGATCATAGTTGCAGGCATCTGAGCACGTGTTTCATAACGGCTGGAGTATCCGCCTCCACGGAAGTATCCGTTGTCGGCCATACACCACTCTGTATTGTCCATGATCGCTTTCTGGTCTGCCTCTGTAACATCCCACCACTGTTTCATAACTGGTGTTCCGTCAGCCTCTTTAGCCTGTCCGTTAGCATCCAGGCAAGCAGCACCGGAGTTGATCAGATGAAGGAATCCACCAGCTTCTTTGGCAACACCCTCAAGGTCATATCCTGTAGCTTTCTTAACTGCCTCCGGGCTCCAGTATGTACGAACATCAGCGAAGATCTGAGCACGTCCTGTAAGAAGTTTCATGAACAGCATTCCAAGTCCGTTGAGAACATCGTTCTCTGTAGCAAGGATGTACGGCTCACGAGCGCCATTCCAGTCGAAGGATGTGTTCAGCATAGCCTCTGCGAAGTCACCGTTCGGATAGAAGTCTGTCCACTGTCTCTGGCCCTGGAATCCAGCTGCAAGAGCATTGTGTCCGATTGCTTCCTCGGAGAATTCCGGAGCAAGATTATCACAGCCGTTCATCAGCTCTTTGATGATAACTGCCATCTTAACAACAAACTCGAACTGCTCCTCTTTCTTCTCTGGTGAGAACTGAAGCTCTTCCGGGTTCTTGTCCCAGCCGATCTTGCAGGTCTCTTTTGCCCATTTGAGAGCTTTCTCAAACTCTTCGTGATCGTAGATACCCTCGGTCATACGACGGATGATCTCTACCTCATCAACAGACTCAACTCTCATTCCGAGATAGGACTCGATGAAATCAGAATCGATGATAGATCCGCCGATACCCATTGTTACAGAACCGATCTGCAGGTAGGATTTACCTCTCATGGATGCAGCTGCAACTGCTGCACGGCCGAATCTTAACAGTTTCTCTTTAACGTCTTCCGGAATGGATGTGTCGTCAGCTTCCTGAACGTCATGTCCGTAGATACCGAATGCCGGAAGGCCCTTCTGTGCATGTGTAGCAAGAACGGATGCCAGATATACAGCACCAGGTCTCTCTGTTCCGTTGAATCCCCATACAGCCTTGATTGTCTGTGGATCCATATCCATTGTCTCAGCTCCGTAGCACCAGCATGGTGTAACAGTAAGAGTGATATCTACACCCTCTTTACGGAATTTATCAGCACATGCAGCGCTCTCACCAACACGTCCGATGGTTGTATCAGCGATAACAACTTTTACAGGCTCACCGTTTGAATATTTCAGGTTCTCCTCGAAAAGTTTTGCTGCGGATTTCGCCATGTTCATGGTCTGGTCTTCCAGAGATCCTCTTACATCGAGAGCTCCTCTACGTCCATCGATGGTTGGTCTGATACCGATAACTGGATAGCTGCCTACTAATCTGCTCTTTGCCATAGTAACAATTACCTCCTACATGTATATATTCGTTATTTAATAAACTTGTTTCTTTCCACAAAGCATCTCTTCCTGCCCTGCGGCTGTGGGTTGTGTTCAGACAATATATATCTGATCGATGATTTTATTATACGATTGCATCTTGTAAATTACTTGTGTTATAATAGCAAAAAGCAGTACAATATTCACTTTTTTATTCCAGTTCCTAAAAAATCTATAAAATTTATGAAAGAAGGGTTTTATTTTGCACGATCTTGGAAGAAACGAAGACCGGCTTCGTGGTACCTATGAATTTCCTTTTGAGTTTCATCATATTGACAGTACGCATCCCCGTTATGTCATGTCCTACCACTGGCATGTGGAGTGTGAAATCATGCGGGTACTTCAGGGCACTCTCACCGTCACTTTAGACGAAAAAAGTTTCACAGCAAAAGCCGGAGATGTAATTTTTGTCAACAGCGGCGTGCTGCATTCCGGAATTCCTCAGGATTGTATCTATCAGTGCATTGTTTTTGACATGAACATGTTTTTGAAATTCAATTCTGTCTGCACGGAATATATGCAGAAAATCAGCCATCAGGAACTTCTGATCTATCATCATTTTACCGAAAAACAGCCGGATATCCAACGCGCCGTAAACTCTCTTTTTGATTCTTTCTGGCAGAAGAAACCTGGATACGAACTGGTTGTGTTTGGACAATTTTACCACTTTTTCGGATTGGTTTTTGGTAATCATTACTACCTGGAAAGTCTGAGGAAAACACGCCGGGATTACAAACGGATTGTACAGCTGAAACAGGTGGTGGAATTTATTGAAAAAAACTACACCAATCCTATTACTTTGCAGGAACTTTCCGCTTCAGTTTCCATGTCCCCGAAATATTTCTGCCGGTTCTTTTCCGAGATGACTCATCAGACTCCCATGGATTACCTGAACCGCCAGCGGATTGAACAGGCCTGCTGCCAGCTGGCAACCACGGACGATTCCATCACGGAAATCGCCTACCGAAACGGTTTCAATGACCTGAGCTATTTTATCCGCACCTTCAAAAAATATAAAGGAGTTACTCCTGGAAAATATAAGCGCCGTTAACTCCACCCACGACAAAAAGCAGGATTTCGCATATTTACGAATACCCTGCTTTTTTATTAAGAACCAACTATGTACAAACAGCGGACCGGCTGCTTCGAACTGCTTCCCGACTGTCCTTCGGGCTATGTCCATGTGATAAGAATACATGCTTCTCTTCTGTATGGGAAAAAAGCCGGCAGGAGCAGGTTTTCTGCATGAAAAAGCCGACGCAGATTGTGTGAAATTCTGTCTTAATCAATTCTCGTCAAGTGGATATTCGCAATCCGCACTTGCTACTTGCTCAAATATTGAAGGGATTCCACGGTGCATAGAACTCTGCTTGCGAAATGCCTGTACGCTGCATCTGGAACATGCAGCAGAATGATCATACATGATAAAACAATCCGGCCGCTTCCTGGCTGCCGGATGTTTCCTGCTTGTTTTATTCTAACAAATGCCTCTTTGAAATGCAAGAAATTTCAGAACATTTCGCTCTGCATTTTCCGACGGCAAAATCCTCTTTCTTACAGATTCTGCACCGCATCAATAAACCTTTTTCCGTATTTTTCGAACTTATGCCTGCCGACTCCTGTCACATCTAACATTTCCGCCTCATTTTCCGGTTTCAGAATACACATATGGATAAGAGTTTTGTCGGAAAAGACCATGTACGGAGGGATTTTTTCTTCTCTGGCAATCTCCGTCCGAAGCGCACGCAGTTTCTGAAACAGCGGCTCGTCCTGCTCCTTAAGCTCACCAGCTGTACTGGATTTCCGTCGTCTGACTTTCTTTTCCTTCTTCTGCAGCTCCTGCGCCTTAGGCATCTTCATAGTTAACATGCTTCCCTTTTCCAGAAGATCCCGGGATGTGGAAGTCAGTTTTACAATCGTATATCCGTCGTCTGTCAGAGAAAGATATTCTTCCAGCACCAGATAATTAAAAATCTGCCGCAGCCTGTACACCGGCGTTTTTGCACAGACACTATAAAAAGAATTTTCCTCCATGTGATACTGCCGGATCTTGGCTGTGGATGCTCCCCGCAGCGTATCCAGAATCACATTGACTCCATACCTCTGTCCGCTTTCTTTCACGCATTGTATCATAGCCTGTGCTTCCTCTGTCACATCCTGTTCTTCGAATTCTGTCTGGCAGTTCAGACAGTTTCCACAGTAACTTTTTCCATATTCGCCAAAATATTTCAGGATATATTCCCGCAGACAGTCATGGGTAAAACAGTAAAACGTCATCTGCTTCAGCCGTTCCTGATCCCGATCCCGGACAAGGCGCCAGGTTTCCATATCCATCTCCTGATTATCCTGACCACGCTCGATCAGGTACTGGTTGGTCACAACATCCTTTCCACTGTAGAGCAGGATACACTCCGCCGGATCTCCGTCACGGCCCGCGCGTCCTGCCTCCTGATAATAGCCCTCCATGTTCTTTGGCATATTATAATGAATGACATATCGCACATCCGATTTGTCAATTCCCATACCAAAAGCATTCGTCGCTACCATCACATGGCAGCGGTCATAGATAAAATCATCCTGGTTGTTCCGTCGCTCCTCATCGGAGAGCCCGGCATGATATCTGGTGGCAGTGATTCCGTCCTGAATCAGTTTTCCGCAGACTTCTTCCACCAGTTTTCTGGTAAGACAGTAGATAATTCCACTGTCATCGGGATGTTCCAGTATGTAGTCGTGTACTTCCTTGTATTTATCTTTCGGGGTTTTTACCGCAAAATACAGATTTTCCCTGTCGAATCCTGTCGTGGTGCAAAAAGGGTCACGTAGGTTCAGAAGTCTCGCAATGTCTTCTCTTACTTCTTTCGTCGCCGTAGCTGTAAACGCGCCGATCACCGGACGCTTTGGTAGCTGCGCCACAAACTCCGCAATTTTCAGATAGCTGGGGCGGAAATCCTGTCCCCACTGAGATACACAGTGTGCCTCATCCACCGCAATCATGAATATATCCGCACTCAGCGCAAAATCCAGAAACGCCTCTGTGGTAAGCCGTTCCGGTGCCACATAGATAATTGGGTAACGTCCTGCTTTTGCATAGCGCAAAGCGGTAAAATACTGTCCCTGTGTCAGGGAACTGTTGAGATAAGCCGCTGAGATTCCCGCCTGGTTCAGACTCCGCACCTGATCTTTCATAAGCGAAATCAGAGGCGAAATTACCAGTGTAATCCCTTTCATCATCAGTGCCGGTACCTGATAGCAGATGGATTTTCCCGCTCCTGTAGGCATCACGGCCAAGACATCTTTTCCTGCAAGAAGCGCATCGATCACTGCTTCCTGCCCTTCTCTGAAAGTATCATACCCGAAGTGGGTCTTTAAAAGTTCCTGTTTCGTCATAAATCGACATGATCCTTTCTTTAATCACGCGGACAAATCATCCGCATTCGCTGCTTGTATATAGCCAAATTGCTGCTGTTTTCCGAATATTTAATTTTAACATATTTTCCGGGTAATTGCCAATTGATCGTAAAAAATCACAAAGTAACCTCTGTGTATTTACCTGTTATAATGATATAAATGAAAAAGTCTGTTTATACTGTCCCATTACATTGAACCATGAATTCATATAGTATCCGGTTCTTCTGATCAGTGACAGCCGGAATGCTCAAAAAAGGAGGAGTTATTATGTGTAAAAGAAAAATAAAAACCATCGAGGCAATTTTTTTCCTGCTTCTTTTTTCAGTTATCCTGCTCCTGCTTCCACAGGATGCCCACGCCAAAGTCCGTGTAGTGACCAAAGGAACCACTTCCACGATCCGTGATACCGATGGTGTGATCGAAGATGAGTTTTCAGACATTAATTTCCCGATCAACATCAAAAATGCAAACTGCCAAAAACGGATCTATGCCGTGACAGTCCGTATAAGCTTTTATTCTCCCAAAGGAGTCATACCCAAAAGCACCACATTTTCTATTGATGGGATCAATGTAGTTAAGCTGAACACTTCAAATTATACACCACTGGCATACAAAGAGACTTTTTTCACCTACGATGACAACCTGGAGGATGGCTACCTGGAATTCGATTTCGGCAATAAAGAATGTCCGGTGCCTGTAGACTGCGACTATGAAGTTACCATCAAACAGGCAGTACCGGAAATTTTTATCACCAACAACAATTATCTGACCCAGAGTATCCGAACCGGAAAAACTACTTCAATCGGAATTGAGATTTCTGATCCTTACGTAAAAACCATCAGCAAATCAAAATTCAAGGTTACTTCTTCCAACAGCTCTGTTCTCAAGGTGCAGAGCATCACTCAGGATTCAAAAAAACGCAGCCGTTTCACAGTTACCCTGAAGGGCATGAAAGCCGGATCCGCAAAGATCACTTTATCCTATCCAAAGGCCGCAGCCTGTAAGCTGACCGGAAAAGTAACCTCTCCTTCAAAAACCGTAGCAACCTTCCGCGCTTCCAAGACTACACTCAAGGTTGGCACCAAGGTCAGCATGCGTTCCCTCATCAACCTGAAGGGCGGTACCAATCTGACCATCAAAAATGCAAAATCCAGCAAGCCTTCTGTGCTTGCCATTTCCGGAAACTATCTTGTCCCAAAGAAAAAAGGGACAGCCACAGTTACCGCAAAATTAAATGGTGTTAATCGCAAGATCACCATTACCGTATCCGCGCCGGGTGCCAAACCTACCGCCAAAAATCTGAAGATCAGTGTTGCCGGCATCAAGTACGGCCCTAATGACATGAAGACTTATTATACCTTAAAATTCACCAATACTTCTGCAAAAACCATCACAAAAGCAAAAATACAGATCACCACAGGTTCCGGTATCTATGACCAGATGTACTGGACAAAAACTCTGACACTGAACCTGAAGCCCGGAAAAACTATGACAAAGACCTATTTTATCCAGAACATGGTCCAGGCACCGGAAAAAAGTGATATTTCCATCAAATGCCTGAAGCTTAACTGGAAGTAAGCTATCCTTCTGTAAAACGTTCAAAAAGGGACGTGCTGCAGTATTGATTTAAAAATCATCACTGCAGCACGTCCCTTTTATTTATGCTCTTTGAGCTGTCTGTACATTTTATTTTTATCCTGTATCCTACAGTACCTCATTCAGCACCTGCAATCCATACTCAGCAAGGCTGTTATCCTCTTCGCCGGTACCACCACTGATGCCAAGGCCGCCGATAATGGTATCACCGACTTTCAGCGGTACACCACCTCCGAATATTACGATATTGTCGCTCATCTTGCCAAGGCCATAGAAAGTCTGGCCCGGCTGTGTCAGTCTGGAAAGCTCCATGGTTGACATCTTTACTGCAACGGATGTATAGGCCTTTTTTACAGCCATATCAAAACTTACAAGAAAAGAGCCGTCCATCACATGAACCGCAACCGGATTTCCGTCCGGGCTGCATACTGCAATTACAGAAGGCTTGTTTCTTCTCAGGGCTTCCTGCTCAATCTTCTCGATCAGACGCTTGGCAGAATCCAGTGTGATACGCCCCTGGATCCCCATACGCTTCAGCACTTCCTGGATCATCGCTGTGTTTGCTGCCATACTGTCATTCTGTGCCATCGCTGTATTTCCTCCTGCTGTTGTCACCGCAGACACATTTTCCTGTGTATTCTGAGCCTGCATCAATGTATTCTGCTGTATCTGCTCTGTCTGTGGTTCTGCTGTACCTGCTGCAACATTCGCATTATTTTCAACAGTTCCTGCAGCTTCTTTCTTCTCTCCGATCTTCGCTACATCCACATACCTTGCCAGCACATAAAAATAATCTGACAGCCGGTTCATATATTTCTTGGCTCCGGTATCTGATCCGAACTTCACGCTGACCAGGGCAAGCTCTCTCTCAGCCCTCCTGGCCACAGCTCTTGTCACATCAATCTCAGCCGCAACTCTGGAATCACCCGGCAAAATCGGAAGTCTTTCTCCTGAAAAGATCTTCCTCATCCGGCCAATCTCTTCCTCCAGAAGCTCCGTCCGGTCTTCACTGACCTTGAACTCTCTGTTATAAGGATCAGAAACCCCATCTGTAATTTTCTTCAAAGTCTCCGAAATCTTCTCCAGCATCCGGACAACATCTCCGTCACCAATCAGAGCCCTGACAAGCCCAATATGACTCACCAGCTCCTCAATAGACCCCATCAGACAGATACGGTCATCCGACTTGGAAACATTCTTCGTATGGGAAAGATCCGTCATTCCCTTATCACCATACCCGGTATAAACCTCCATCACAGCTCAACCTCCCAGTAACACCTGATAAATAATTCCATCCATATCAGACCAATTTTACAATCCTCGACCTTCTACGCATTCCACACCACGATCATCCCGGCAACCCAGGCGCGGCGTTCACAAACGCGCCAGCCCCCGCCAACAACGTCACACATCCAAGGCGCCCACGGCGCCCCATCGGCACAACGTTCAACCCGGAACAACCGCAGCATACAGGCATAAGTCAATAACCTTCCGCCCGCCACAGTCAAGCACTCTAAAAAAAGCCCGAAGGGTGTGCAGAGGGTCCGGGGCTTCGGACCCTTTGCTATCTATTTCTGTCTTTTTTAAAAAGACCACAATTTCGTGTAGATTTTTACAATATCCTCTTTCTTCGGTACACGCGGATTCGCTGCCGTGCAGGCATCCGCAAGTGCCATATCCGCCATCTTATCAACCGCCGCAAAATAAGCATCCGGTGTGATCGTCTTCATCTCTTCGATGGTAAGTGGGATATTCATCTCTTTCTGCATAAACTGGATCCAGTTTACAAGAGATCTGACACTCATAACTTCGTTATAATTGCTCAGTCCAAGAAGATGTGCAATGTTGGAATATCTCTTTACTGCCGGAAGATATTCTTTCTGGCTTCTGCTGCGTTTGTTAATATTTGCATTATATTCAACAATATGCGGCAGTAACATCGCATTAGCTCTTCCGTGAGGAATATGGAAAATAGCACCCAGCTGATGAGCCATACTGTGTGTGATACCAAGTCCCGCGGCATTAAAGGAAAGTCCTGCCAGACAGGATGCTACATGCATTTTCTGTCTTGCATGCATATCATTACCATCAACATATGCACGATAAAGATATACACCACAGATCTCAATGGATTTCTCTGCCAGTGCAGAAGTAAACTCATTGTGATTGATGCTGACATAAGACTCAATGGCATGAGTCAGAACATCCATACCTGTATCTGCTGTGATCGCAGGTGGAACACTGCGTACAAGTTCAGCATCCAGGATCGCCTCATCAGCTGTCAGGCTGTCTGAGATCAGCGGATATTTCACATGTGCCTCTGTATCATTTACAACTGCAAAAGAAGTAACCTCGGAACCTGTACCACTTGTTGTAGGAATGGCAACCAGTCCAACCTTTCCGTAATTGTTGATCTTCAGGGCAAACTCACGGATTGCCTTGGAGGAGTCGATGGCAGAGCCACCGCCTACTGCAACGATCGCTTCCGGCTGATACTGAAGGAATTTTTTGACTCCTTCGGCAATTTTTCCAACCGGAGCATCCGGAACAACATCACAGAAAATATCAAATTCTTTTCCACCTGCCTGAAGCGGTTTTGTGATCATATCGATCATTCCGCTTTTTACAACAAACGGATCTGTGACAACAAGGACTCTTTTGTATGGAATTTCTTTCAGTCTTCCCAGGGCATCAGCTCCAAAGTGGATGGCTGTTTTCATTTCAAATGTATTCATAGAAACTGCTCCCTCTCGTCATACCGGAACACAGGTCTCTTTTGTCTGCCTGTGGCCGGATAAAGTAAAGCGGATCTCCGCATTCCGCATACACTGCATGCTCATGAACACAATCGTTTCCGATATATGTTCAGCTTACTCCGGGTAGATGCATTTGATCTTGTGCTCGCTGAAATGATTCAGCCACTTTTCAGACGGTTTTTTGTCTGTGATCACCGTCTCGATATCCCGCAGCTGTCCTGCCACGGAAAAAGCAGTCTGATCAAATTTCGTGCTGTCTACCACCAGAATACGCATTTTTCCGGAGTTGATCATGGCTTTTTTTGTTGTTCCAAAGGCTTCTTTGGATTCCATGATTCCCAGATCCTCATTTAATGCCTTACAGGAAAAAATAACCTTGTCCACATAATAAGAGCGGATCACTTCCTCGGTTCTGGCACCCAGGAATGCAAGATATCCCTCCTTCATCACTCCGCCGGTGGAAATGATATTCCAGCCGGATACATCGGAGAGTTCCAGGAGGATTTCCATGGAATTGGTAACAACGGTAAGACGCTCTTTTTCTTTCAGTGCCTTGGCCACAAAAACTGCAGTTGTACTGGCATCCAAAAAAATATGGTCTCCGTCATTCACCATGGAAGCAGCGATCTCCGCCATCTTCTGCTTTCCCTGTACATTCTGGTTTTTACGAATGTTAAATGGTAAATCGATACCGACATCTTCATTGATCACCGCACCGCCATAACTCTTTGTGGCAAGTCCTTCTTTTTCCAGCTTGTCCAGATCGCGGCGGATGGTTTCTTCTGAGACACTGTAAAGCTGGCTTAGTTCACTTACAACAACCCTTTTCTCTGCCTGTAATTTTTCGAGAATCAGATTTCTTCTTTCCAACGCTAGCATAAAATGCCTCCTTTTCGGATGTCATTCGGGATATCCTTCAAAAAGGATATCCCGTTATCATAGACAATATTAAAGGATCGTATCGATCATTCTCTTGTCCGGATGAGCGATTACTGAGGAATCCATGTACATTCCTTTTTCAGCTACCAGCTCTTTTGCTCTCTCAATGGAAGCCTCTACTGCAGAAACCTCGCCTGTAAGAAGCATGTAAGATTTACCGCACATACCTTTTGCGATACGAAGCTCGATCAGATCAACGATTGCTGTCTTTGCAGCCTGATCTGCTGCCTCGATGATAGATGCTGCATCGTAGGTCTCCAGGATTCCCAGGGCACTGATCTCCTCAACCTGTGTGGTTCCGTAGATTGCCGGGAAAATGGACTCATGCGGATTACCCAGTACAAAACTGTCAATGCATTTGTCCTCGTATGTTGTTACAGCTGTGTCTACAGCAGCTTTGACCGCGCTTAAGTCTCCGGTGATAATTGCAATATATTTTCCCGGACATACTGTCTGCGCCTCCACGATCTCTACTTCAGATGTCTTAACCATGGCATCTGCTGCAGTGATACCAGCTGGTGTGGTTTTAAACTCAATCATTCCGATTGCTCTACTCATTTTGTGCACGTCCTTTCTAATTTCTTGCAATTACAACATGGCGGTCTGTCACTTCTGTAACTTTTCCGCTGATGGTTGCATGGATTCCGACACTTAATCCCTGTGCAGGCTGTGCGATCATCTGACCTTCTGTTACCATATCGCCTACATTTACGATTGCCTGTGCCGGTGCACCAATATGCTGGCTTAAGAGAACTTTTACCTTGGATACATTTACAAGCTCTTCCTGAAGTGGTGCATCCTTGTCATATCTGGTAAGTCCCAGACGCGCCATCAGGCGTTCCTCAGGAACCTTGCGGTATTCTCTTGACTCCTGTACCGGTTTCGGCTGAACACCCTGAGGTGGTCTGATTCCGGCCTTACGAAGTCCGCCCTTCATATCTGCAAGCAGTGTTCTCGGAGCCAGGCTCTGCGGACACGCATACATCTCGCAGACACCACAGGAGCTGCAGAATGCAGAATTGATATAAGGATTCACATTTCTGAAATCCTGATTGGATGCTGCCATCATGAACATTGCCGGATCGATCGGGTGTCCCAGATTGTGTCTCGGGCAAAGATCTGTACATGTATGGCAGTGACAGCAGATGGATGCTGCTCTCTTCAGATCTATAGAAGAAGTCCGCTGCTTCTTCATGACAATAACATGGTCCTTTGGAAGAACCAGGATTGCGTTCGTTGTTTTTGTAACCGGATCAGAACCGTTTCCGATACGTCCCATCATCGGGCCGCCTACGAAATATACAGGATCTTTCACAGTTGTTCCGCCTGCCTGGGCAACAACCTCTTCCAGTGTGCATCCCAGTGGAACTTTCACTGTAACAGGATTCTCAACTTCTGCAACAACGGAAACATATTTGCTTGTAACCGGTTTGTGTTCTTCTACCGCGCGGTATACATTGTAGAGTGTCTCTACATTGAATACGGCTACTCCCTGCTCGATTGGCAGTCCTCCTGGCCGTACCACACGTCCGGTTGCCTCATAAATAAGAACAACCTCATCACCCATCGGATAAACCTCATCCAGAAGATGGATCTTAACCCTCGGGAATTCTTCAATATGCTGATTTAAAGCATTAATCGTCTGTACATAAGACTTTTTGATTCCGATAATGGCCTGTGAAGCTCCTACCGTCTCCGCAACCATATCGAATGTTTTCATGATCTCGTATGCGTGCTTCTCCAACAACTGTCTGTGAAGTTTCAGTAATGGTTCGCACTCTGCACAGTTCATAAGAATGGTATCCGCTTTGTCTGTCAGTTTCATGTATGTAGGGAAACCTGCTCCACCTGCTCCGACAACACCATTCTCCTGCATAATTTTCTGTAATTCTTTGATATCCATGGCGTTACTCCAATCCTGCACCGTCGTCTACGATACCGACGATGGCGGCATCTACCGGTGCTGTTTCTACGCCGCAGCCAATTCTTGCTGCGCTTCCTTGTGCCACCAATACATATTCGCCGATTCCCGCACCGATGATATCAATAGCGACAATCTGGCTGTGCTCGGCTTTCATATGATGCACCGGCTCCACGATCATGAATTTATTTCCTATGAGTTTTTCACTTTTTCGTGTGGAAACAATACTTCCAACTACTTTGCCTACGATCATATGAGCCTCCGTTTTCTCTATATCCTCCTTTTGGGATGCCTGAAAACGGCATCCCAAAAGGAGGAATATTATTTGATTATGGTAACTGTATTGCCTGTGGCAATTCTTGCTGCATTTGCTTCATCTGTATCAATATGCATTTCCAATGTAAAGCTGTCATCTACACGGATCTTAACCTGATTAAAGATCGTTCCGCGCTCATTGTCAGCTTTTACGGAAACAATATCGCCATCATGTACACCCGCAGCCTGGGCATCTTTCGGAGCCATGTGAATGTGACGCATAGCCACAATACATCCCTCTTTCAGATAAATGGCACCTTTTGGTCCAACGATCGCGATCGGTGCACTTCCTGCAAGATCACCGGACATACGTACCGGAACCTTCATTCCCAGCTTGATCGCATCTGTTGCTGAGACCTCAACCTGTGATTTACTGCGGACAGGTCCGAGGATTCTTACATTCTCGATCGCACGGAGCTTCAGTCCTACGATGGTAACTGTTTCATTGGATGCAAACTGTCCGCCCATCAGATCTTTTTTCTTGGTAAGCTGATAGCCTTCTCCGAACAGTGCCTCCACATGCTCCTGTGTCAGGTGAATATGTCTTGCAGAAACTCCGATAGGTACAACAAAACCATTGCCCTTGTCTTCGTTTTTGTTGATCGCATCGATCACCATTTTTGTGATCATTTCAATATTATTCGTTTCCAAGAGTACACCTGCTTTCTTTCGGTTTCATAACTGAAATTAACTCAAAACGCACCGGCCCGAACCCTTAATGGCCCTTGGGCCGGTGCATCTTGGAACTAATCAGTTGGATTATTTAAGAACCGGAAGGATTTTCTCAACGTCTGTATGAGGTCTCGGAATTACGTGTGTAGCTACAAGCTCTCCAAGTCTGGATGCTGCTGCGCTTCCGCTCTCTACTGCAGATTTAACTGCTCCTACGTCTCCACGAACCATAACAGTTACAAGACCGGAACCGATCTTCTCTGTTCCTACAAGTGCAACGTTAGCTGCCTTGCACATCTGGTCAGCTGCCTCGATAGCTGCTGTAAGTCCTCTTGTCTCAACCATTCCTAATGCTTCCTGTGTCATGATTATATCCTCCTTATGGATTGTTGCTTCATTGTGTTTTTCTGTTTACTTCTGACTTTTTTGGTGCAGCAGCTTTATTTTTTGCTGCTGTTTTTGCTTGCCAGTGCTTCTTCCGGATTTTCCTGCTGTTTCTTTTTCCACCGGCTTGCACTCAGCTCAACCAGTTTGACGATTTCCTCGTGAGGATTGGCAATTACCGCATAGCTGGCAGGTTTTTTAATTGCCTGCTCCACTGCTGCATTGACAGCTGCTGTAACTGCTGATACATCGCCTTGTACGATCAGGGTCACCAGTCGTCCGCCCAGCTTACGCTCCCATGACGCCAGCTCAACGTCTGCCGTTTTGCACATGATGTCCAGGGCATTGATCGCCGCTACAACACCAGTGATTTCTATAAATCCATATGATTTTCCCATGAGCGAACTCCTTAATTAATTTCTGTTCCTCTCAAAGCCTGAAATCAGAGCTTCGGAAGAATTTTCTCTACGTCTGTATGAGGTCTCGGGATTACGTGTGTAGCTACGAGCTCTCCAAGTCTGGATGCTGCTGCGCTTCCGCTCTCTACTGCTGCTTTTACAGCGCCTACGTCTCCACGAACCATAACAGTTACAAGACCGGAACCGATCTTCTCTGTTCCTACAAGTGCAACCTCTGCTGCTTTTGTCATTGCATCTGCTGCCTCGATTGCAGCTGTGAGGCCTCTTGTCTCAACCATTCCTAATGCTTCCTGTGCCATGATTCTATCCTCCTGAATCTTATCTTCGTTACATTTTATCATATATGATTCCGCCACTTTTGTAAAGTGAACTTCGGAATCCTCTTAATCTTTATCCAGGGCGCTGATTTTCAGCATTTTCTGTGTACCTGGTTCCGGGTTGGGGATTATGTAATGCTGTACCACGCCTGTCATGCTCTCTGCGACTTTCATGCCGGCTTCTACCGCTGCCGTGACATCTGACACGCTTCCGCGGTACTTGATGCAGACAAGAAGCGGTACTGGCAGGCTGTCCGCATTCGCCGGTTTATTCTTATCGAATACCTCCAGGTGGACATTTGCAGCCTTGCACCCGGCGTCAGCTGCCACAAAGGCTGTTGCAAGTCCGAAGACCTCAAGAATTCCTACAGCTTCTGCCATGTTGCTTCTCCTTTCCCGTTAAGGTTATTTATTAACAATCGCGATCTTAAGACCTGTCATTGCCAGGTTTGTCTCAAGTGCCTCGTTGATCTCCTCAAGCGGGAACTTGTGTGTGATCAGCTCAGACATTGGAAGTCCGATTGCTTTTGCTCTCTTAAGGAAATCAAATGTTGTTGCATAGTCTCTGAGGTTGTATACCCAGGAACCAACAAGGTTGATCTCTTTGGAGCAGAGGTCGAAGTGCGGGTTGATGGTAGCGTCTCCACCGTTGATGAAGAAACCAAGCTCGCAAAGACCGCCGCCGTTGCGGATAAATTTGTAGATGTTGGAGTGTGCATGAGGATTTCCAGTACACTGGAAAGCGAAATCTGCAAGATGTCCGCCCTGAGCCTCTTTAACAGCCTCAGTAAGTGCCTCAATGCCCTTGAAGTTCATGAAGTTAACGGTTGTGTTTGCTCCCATTCTCTTGGCAAACTCAAGACGTTTCTCATTTCCGTCTACTGCACAGATATTATGAACGCCCATTGTATGGAGAACAGCGATGCAGATAAGACCGATCGGTCCGCAACCCTGAACAACAACTCTGCTGTTGAATTTCAGGATTCCTGTTGTTTTTGCTCTCTCTACAGCATGTACAAGTACTGCACATGGCTCGATGAGGATACGGGAATCAAGATCCAGGTCACTTACATTAAAGAATGTGGAACCGAATTTTCCGCCTCTGATGAAGATGTAATCAGCGAACCAGCCGTTGAATTTAACGTCGTCATCCGGAAGAAGTCCGTATACGTCAGCGCCGCCTACGTTCTTCTTGTTAAGGTCGAACATTGTGATTTCCGGATCATCTTTGAAGATCATACAGGTAACGATCTTGTCGCCGACTTTAACCGGTTTACCAGCTGTATCAACTTTAACGTTTTTACCCATTTTTACGATCTCACCGGTTCCCTCATGTCCGAGAACTACTGGGATAAGACCAAACGGGTCATTTTTGTACTCATGAGCATCTGTTCCGCAGACGCCGCAGCCCTCAACTTTAACGAGGATGTCGTCGTCACCAACTTCCGGAAGATCATACTCCTGAAGCTCAAAATGTTTCTTCTCTGTCATCATTGCTACTCTTGCTTTTTTCGGAATTGTGTTTCCTGCCGGAGCAGCCGGAGCGCTTGTTGCAGCAGCTGCTGCAGGAGCGTTTCCTGTCATGCCGGAGAGAACCTGTTTAACGATTTCTTCGATATTTACATTGTTCATATCCATTGTTTCTGTTCCTCCTGATTAACGAATGCAAAGGCTGTCTGTCATTACGCAGCGTCTTCTCTTTGTGAATGTGCTTGCGCTTGTAAGTCCCTCACCGGTACGGCTTGCAATTGTGAATGTACAGAAACCTTCTCCGCCAAATCCAAGTGCGGAATAGGACGGGCCGTTCTTTACAAGGATTGCGGTATCAATTGCTTTCGCATATTTTGTAATGTTATCAATATTCTTGGAATGAATATGTGCGGAATGACGGTTGCCATGCTCAAGCCATACAGCCTGCTCTACAGCATCGTCAAAATCCTTAGCTCTTACGATTCCGAGGATTGGCATCATAAGCTCTGTTGTGATGAGCGGATGCTCCTTCGGTCCCTCGAAGATAATGCAGCGGGTATTTGCCGGTGCCTGAACTCCGATCATGGAAAGAAGTGTCTTCGCATCACGTCCTACACATTTACGGTTCAGCTTGCCGCCTGCAAGTACAGTCTCAACAAGCTTATCCTGCTCTTCCTTGGATGCAAGGTAGCAGTCATTTTCTGTAAGCATGTAGTGCATTAACTCATCAACTACGGAAGATACTGCAACAACTTCCTTCTCTGCGATACATGGAAGGTTGTTATCGAATGTACATCCGTTTACGATATCCTGAGCTGCCTTACGGATATCAGCAGTATCATCAACCAGTGCCGGCGGGTTTCCTGCTCCTGCACCGATTCCTCTCTTACCGGAGGAAAGAACTGCTGTTACAACACCAGGACCTCCTGTTGCTGCGATCAGATGGATATCTTTATGTTTCATCATAATATTGCTTGTCTCAAGAGTTGGTTTCGCAACTGTGACAGCGATATTATCCGGGCCGCCTGATTCCAGGGAAGCCTCATTTAAAAGATTGATTGCGTAAATAGAAGTTTTTACAGCTGCCGGATGCGGGTTGAATACAACTGTATTTCCGCCTGCCAGCATACCCATTGTGTTACAGAGAACTGTTTCACTTGGGTTTGTACATGGTGTGATCGCACCGATTACACCAAATGGTCCCATCTCGATCAGAGTCAGTCCTCTGTCTCCGGACCATGCAGTTGTTGTAATGTCTTCGGTACCAGGTGTCTTGTCTGCTACCAGGTGATGTTTGAGGATCTTGTCTCCTACATTACCCATACCAGTTTCCTCAACACCCATACGAGCCAGTACTTCCGCATTTTCTTTGATCTTTTTACGGATGCAGGTGATGATTTTTTCTCTCTGGTCCATAGACATTGTCTTAACTACCTGCTGCGCCTTTTTCGCTGCTTCGATAGCATCATTCATATCCTTGAAAACGCCATGTTTTCCGGCCGGAGCATCTGCAATCTGCATTTTTGCCATAACTTCCTGTACAATTTCCTGTACCATATTCTCACTTATTGGCATGAGATGTCCTCCTTAATATTCCGTCAAAAAATTATTTCAGGCCAAGCTGAGCCATAACCTGTTTTGTGATCTGAGCTACAAGCTCTGCATCTGCGTTTGCTGTTGCGTCTGCTGCAGGAGCTGCATCTTTGTCACAGTCTTTTCCAACAAAATCATACTGATATCCTGGGAACTGTTTGTAGTCCTCACTGTGGCATGCGCCGCCGCAGTTGTGGCAGTTCTTTCCATCTTTGTTCAGGCAGAGGTTTGCCGGATGTTTTCCAGGCATACCGAATTTACGACGGATTGCATAGAGTTTCTCGATGTTCTCTTTGTCGAATTCCTTCGGGCCGCCAAGAAGTTTGCTCTGATACAGAAGCTGTGCGTAGAACTCCACAGACTCCATCTTCATGTATGCAGCGTTAAGGTCTGTGCTCCATGTAAGTGCTCCGTGGTTCTCAAGAAGTACTGCATCGAAATATGGAAGGTATTTCTCAAGGTTATCCGGAATCTCCATTGTGGAAGGTGTACCGTACTCAGCGATCGGAACGCATCCAAGAGCGATAACTGCCTCTGGCATAATCGGCTGTGTAAGCGGGATACCTGCGATTGCGAAAGATGTAGCGTAGATCGGATGAGCATGTACAACAGATCCTACGTCCGGTCTCTTCTCATATACTCTCATATGCATCTTGATCTCAGATGATGGTTTGAATCCCGGGTTAGCCTGGATTACATTACCCTTGCCATCTACTTTACAGATGAACTCTGGTGTCATGAAACCTTTGGATACACCTGTTGGTGTGCAAAGATATTCATTCTCTGCCACTTTAACGGAGAAGTTTCCGTCGTTAGCTGCAACCATGTTACGGTTGTAGATTCTTTTACCGATGTCGCAAAGCTGTTTTTTGATTTCAAACTCGTTTACCATGCTTAATTTCCTCCTTGAGCATTGGATTGCACTATTTTGTTTCTGAAAATATTTTACTCCATACCACAAAATAAGTCAAGGGCAATCCGTTGTTTTGTGTTGGTTTCTTGTCGCTTTTTATGTTGTTTTTATTGTTTTTTATGTTGTCTGTTTGCAGAGGATCTTTTCTCTGTAATTCTTTTATTTCTCAGCCACCGATCTGGCAGTCCAGGTTGCATACCGCGTGTACCGCATTCTTTAACATCTGCATATGTTCTGCTGTCGGTGGAAGAATTCCTTCCATTAAATAGGGGCGTCCAAGGCCATCATATTTATCCTGTCCCAATCTGTGGTACGGAAGAAGATGGATCTTGTTTACGCCTGGAAGGGATGCCGCAAATCTGGCGATTGCCTGGATCTCTTCCACAGAATCGTTGAATGTTGGAATCACCGGAACGCGGATCACCAGTCTGGTTTTGCCATAGAGTGCAACCTTTCTTGCATTCTCCAGCATCAGTCCGTTGGCCCGTCCTGTGAATTCCTTATGTTTTTCCTGATTCATATGCTTGATATCCATCAGATACACATCCAGATAGGGAAGAACCTGTTCGATCTTTTCCCAGGGAGCACAGGCCATACTCTCCACAGCTGTGTTGATGCCGCGCTCTTTTGCCGCGCGGAGAAGATCTCTGGAAAAATCTGCCTGGCACATGCATTCTCCGCCGGAGAGGGTAATTCCCCCTCCGGAGCGGTAATAATATGCACGGTCCTTCTCAACTTCTTCAATCATCTCACGGACAGTTACATCCCGGCCGATCACCTTGTCCTCGCCCAGAACTTTCATGTTCTGGATCCGGTACTCCTGTGATTCCGGGTTGCAGCACCAGCGGCAGCGGAGAACGCAGCCTTTCAGGAACACGATGGTACGGATGCCCGGACCATCATGTACTGAATATTTCTGAATATCAAAGATCCTGCCCTTTGTATCCAAATAGTCCATAAGTTACTCCTTTAGAAGCCCTGTTCTGTACGACGGATAATATCATCCTGCAGAGATCTGGAAAGCGTTGTGAACAGTGCACTATATCCGGCAACACGTACAACCAGGTGTTTGTACTTCTCCGGATGTTTCTGAGCGTCCAGAAGTGTCTCTCTGTCGACAACGTTGAACTGCATATGCATGCCCTTCTGATCAAAGTATCCACGAATCAGTGCCACAAACTTCTCCAGTCCTTCTCTTCCTGCAAGTGCAGACGGATGGAATTTCTGGTTAAACAGTGTTCCGTTGGATACAATGAAGTGATCCAGACGGGATACGGAAGTTGCTGCTGCTGTCGGGCCTTTCACATCCTTGCCTGCTGACGGAGAAACGCCATCTGCAACTGGTGTATGTGCATAACGGCCATCCGGTGTAGCACCAGTCTGTCCGCCAAGAGGAACGTTTGCAGATACCGGATAAAGTCCTGCCTGATAATGTCCGCCTCTCGGGTTCATATATTTCTGAAGTGGTCTGGTATAAGTATAAGCCACATCTCTTGCAAAGTAATCCACATCCGGGATGTCATTTCCGAACTTCGGAACTTCCTCGATCATCTTGTGGATTTCTTCGAATCTTGCTTTTTTCTCCGGGGATGGCTCTGTGCCAAGAGCGGCTGTCATAACAGCGGTAGCTGTCTGCTCATTTACGCTGATGCCATTCTCCTGAAGTTTCTGCATAACAATGGTAGTGATATCTGCCGCAGACTGTGCATCAATACCTTTGCCATAGTTCCATGCCAGAGCTTCTTTCATCTCTTCCATGGTAACTTTCTTTTCTTCATATACAAGCTTGCGGATTGCATACAGGGAATCTGCCATGTTGGCAATACCAAATCCCTGAGGACCTGTAAAGTTATAAACAGCTCCGCCTTCCTGAACGGATTTACCTCGTTTCAGGCAGTCATCCACCATACAGGAAAGGAATGGAAGCGGACATCTCTCAGCATGTGCAACATCAATGGCATTATCTGCATTTACAAGCAGGGAGATGAAATATTCCATCTGTTTCTTGTATGCGTCATAGAACTCGTCAAAGCTCTTCATCTCTGTGACATCGCCAGTCTGAACACCAACCTGCACACCTTTATCCATACCATTAGAGAAAACCATCTCCAGCGGACGGCACATGTTAAAGAATGCGGCATCATGCCAACCTTCTGTCTTACCTGCTTTCTGCGGTTCTACACAGCCGATGATGTTATACTCTCTGGCATCTGCAAGGGAAAGTCCCCGGTTCTGCAGTGCAGGGATGATAACTTCATCATTATAATAAGCCGGAAGTCCGATTCCTGTTCTTGTAAGCTCTGCAGCCTTGATCAGGAATTCATGGGGAGATCCGTTCCATACTCTTACAGAAAGAGACGGTGCCGGAAGATGTACATGCATGGACGCCTGGATACACATAAAGGAGAGATCATTGGTCACATCCTCGCCGTCTTTGTTCTGGCCACCTGCGATCAGGTTCTGGAAAAGGCTGTAGCCTGCAAAACCTTCTGCAGATGCGGCATCACGGCATTTATTCAGGTCGTTTAATTTTACCCAGATGCAGTCCATCAGTTCCTGAGCGAACTCTCTGGTCAGATTGCCTGCCTCCATATCACTCTTATAATATGGATACATATACTGGTCAAAACGTCCCGGTGAAATGGAATGTCCGCTGCTCTCCATCTGGATCAGCTGCTGTACGAACCAGAAGGACTGGCAGGCTTCATAGAAGTTACGGGCGCCTTTAGCCGGTACACGGCTGCAGTTGGATGCAATCTGAAGAAGTTCCTGCTTTCTGGTCGGGTCCTGACACTGATATGCCATCTGCTCAGCAAGCTCGGCATAGCGGTGTGCATAGTCGATAACAGCCTGACAGCTTAAGATCACGGCTTCCAGGAAACGGGATTTCTTTGCGTAATCGCCATCTCCCACATTGCATTCCTCAAGCTCTTTCTGTGCTTTGGCAATGATTCCTTCATAACCGATTGCCAGGACTTCTTCATATTTAACGGTTACATGTCCTACACCATTGTAAAAATAATTTCCCGGGGTAAAAATGTTGTGATCAATGGCAAGAATTGCTTCCGGTGCCATGTAGGAAGTTGCAAGTTCACTGGTTGTCTTGCCTTTCCAGTATTTATGTACCTCACGGAGTTCCGCCTTTGTTTCCTCCGCAATATAAAATGGATCGGCTGTTCTGGTAGCCACTGTATCCAGCTCATCCTCCAGCCACTGGAAAGAATACTCCGGGAATGTCTGACATCCTCTCGGAGCCAGGGTGCTGCTTCCGACGATCAGCTCCTCATCACGGATAATGATGGGAATATTACGCAGGATGTGGGCAAATGCCTTGGCTCTGCGGGTGATGATCGGCTCGTCTTCGGTCTGCTTATAGGACTCTGTGACCAGCTTGGCTCTGGCAGATTCGATCACCGGCATCTTTGCATAAAGATTATCCACAAGATGTGTGATCCTGTCTGTTTTCGGGATATCTGCTATATGAAATTTCTCCATGATTCTCCTTTCTCATAACCGGTTGTTTCTGGTGATCTGTCCGCCTTCCCGCTTCCAGAACCGCTTCTTTCCGGCTATGTGCTCATGTAATTTTATTATACCTTACCCCCTCTTTGATGTCAACGAAATCCAACATGTGTTTCTTGCTGTTTTTGTGGTTTTTATAGGGCAAGCCCCGTTGGTTTTATTTGTTTTTCGTGTTTTTATGTTTTTCTCTATTGACTTTGTTTTTCTGCTCTGTCATACTTGAATTTATATGGGAATTCCTTTATTTTTCACAAAAAATATGTACAGCGGACATTTGTATTCCGCTCCGTCACATGTTCCCAAACAGCAAAAGAGGTGTATTTTTATGTATCTTTCTGATATGCATACCCATTCCATCGCCAGCGGTCACGGCACGGAATGTACCATCACCAACATGGCACGTGCAGCCGCAGAAAAAGGCCTCCGTCTTCTCGGAATCACCGATCACGGTCCCGGAACTCTGGCAGCCGGAACTTCCTCCTACTTCCGAAGTCTTACCTATTCTCCGAAAAAACATTTCGGCGTAGACCTGCTCTATGGGATTGAACTGAATATTCTGGATCGGAACGGAAGTGTAGATCTGGATCAGGAATTATTATGTAAACTTGATTACGCCATTGCCAGCATGCATTCCTGGAACTACCACCCCGGCACCAGGGACGAAAACACCGAAGCCTTTATCAATGTTATGAAAAATCCTTGTGTCAAAATTCTCGGACACAGTGACAACACACACTATCCGGTGAATTATGAAGTTCTTGCCCGAACCGCCAAAGAAACCGGAACGATCTTTGAGATCAACGAAGCTTCTCTTGCGCCTTATGGCTATCGTGGTGACACAAGAGAAAACTGTTTCGAAATCCTTCGCTGCTGCCGAAAATACGATCTGCCACTGCTTCTCTCCAGCGACAGCCACGGCCCGGAACACATCGGCGATTTTACCTATGCCGCTGAGTTTGTTCATCAGGCCATGTTCCCGGAACAGCTGATCCTGAACAACCAGCTTCCAAGGTTGAAAGTATTCCTGCAGACCAGATGACCCGATAAAGTAAAAAGCCAGCTCTCACATGTCACCATGTGTCAGAGCTGGCTTATTATTTCGGGTTATATTCTATTCTCTATTATCACTTCTCATCTGTCTGAGAATTTTCTCTCTGTTTTCTTATCATATCCGCAAGTTCCTGGTACTTCCCTGTGATATATCCATAATTTTCTCTTCTGTGAGGAAGTTTACACGCCGTACAGTCCTTGATCCCACTTTCTGTGAAGTGAAAATTACCGCCGCATTTATCTCCCAGTGCATACAACGGACAATAACAGAACAGGCAGTTAAAATTCTCCGGATCTGCTCCTTTATGGCATGGAAAATACTCGCATTTTTTGTGACTGAAATAGGAATACTCTTTTCCTTCCCAATATGGTTTCTCCATGATTCTTATCTCCTCCCGGATCATATATCCTCTTAATTTTCCCATAAAAAAAGAGGTAGCGATGCCACCCCGGGGTAGAAATATAATCCGTTCATGAGTGCGCGGAGGGAACGAATGTATCCGGAGTAGTATCGCCTGCCATTTAATCATGTATAATTCATATGAACAGGCGCATTCCATAAAAAAATGCCTACTCTCGTAAAAAAGTAGACAACGTCCCAGGGGTGCGGAGTCCCTGAAATGGTTGTTACACTTTACACGGAAGTTTAACCTCGCCATAACAAGCAGGTTTCCTGGCTCCGGGATCATGGCTTGTCTCTCCTTCTCATACCTAAGTACAATGGACTGTGAGATTCGCTCCTCCGTTACAGTGACCGGATCGCTCAGGTTTCACACCTGATTCCCTTTTCTGCTGGCTTCTGATAATCAACGACTGTCAGATGCCCTCAGCACTTGCTATGTTCAATATGGAATTATACTGGCATTATAATAACACCCTGTTAATTATATGTCAATACCATTTCAGATTTTTCTGATATAAATACACTGTTTCCTTATAAGAAACAGCCTGACGGAATATACCGCCAGGCTGTTCAATATCTTCATCTTAATGAATTTTATATGGTTCGTGATTATACAAGACGTCTTACAGAAACAATCGTTCTGTATGTCGCATCGTTACTGATCTTAATACCATCCTGGGAATTGGATGCATGTACAATCTGTCCATTGCCCATATAAATAGCCACATGTCCACCGTAACAGATCAGATCTCCTGGCTGAGCATCTGCATAAGATACCTCAGTACCTGCGTTCTGCTGCTCATAGGAAGTTCTCGGAAGGCTTACACCAAAGTTAGCATATACACTCTGTACAAAACCGGAGCAGTCTGCACCGTTGGTAAGGCTTGTTCCGCCCCATACATACGGATTTCCAACAAACTGTGTGGCATAATCTACAACAGAAGAACCGGAACCACTGTAGGAAGAAGAACTTCCGCTGTCAGAAGAGGTATCCTCAGAAGCATCGCTGCTGTCATCATAGTTTGCGTCTGTATTATCTTCTGTAGTGTCTGTATATCCGGACTGGTCATCGGAAATTACATTTCCGTCCTCATCATACTGAACGTCACCATTCTCATCATATGTATCATCTACATACTCTGTATCGTCCTCTGCAGTATCTTCGTCCGTATTCTCGATTACGTCACCGTCCTCGTCATACTGAACGTCTTCACTCTCATCTGCTTCATCCTGCTGCGCTGCTTCCGCTTCTGCCTGGCGTCTTGCTTCCTCTTCTGCTTCTGCCTGTGCTCTTGCTGCTGCCTCAGCCTCCGCCTGACGTCTTGCTTCCTCTTCTGCGGCGATACGCTCAGCCTCTAATCTCTGAAGCTCTGCAGTCTGCTCTGCAAGAAGGTTCGCATAGTCTGTAGCCTGCTGCTGTGCATAAGCAATTTCATTGTCATAATCTGCGGATGTTGCACGCTTCTCATCCAGCTGTGCCTGAAGGTTCTGGGATTCTGCCTCATATTCCTGCTTCATTCCCTCAAGTTCCGCTTTCTCCTGTGTATACTGTGCTTCCAAGTTAGCTACCTGCTGGATGGTGTTGGAATATTTCTCAAGGCTCTTTCTGTCCTGCTCATATGTCTTCTGTGTATACTCAGCCTTTGTAAGAAGATCAGACAGGTTCTCTGCATTCAGCATCATCTGGAACCATGCGTCGTCTCCACCTTTCTCATAAAGATACTGAATACGTTTCTTCATTGCTTCGTACTGTTTGGTCTTGGCATTCTTGGCTTTCTCAAGGTTGGACTGTGTAGATGCAATGTCGGCTTCTTTATTGGAGATATCTCCCTCCAGTGTCTGGATCGAAACCATCACGTTTACAAGATTGGCATCAAGAGTGGAGATCTCGCCTTCGATCTGTGACTTCTGTGCGGAAAGCTCATCCAATCTGGAATAAGTTGCATTCAGCTGTTCATTGGTTGCATCCATTTCCTGCTGAAGTGCTGCCTCATCTTCTCTTGTTGCACTTACGCTGACTACCTGTGCTCCACTGATGAGGAGCGCCAGTGTCAGACATAATATTCTTTTCTTCATGACTGTTCACCCTCGCAATCTGATTTTGAATTCTGATTATTCGGCAGATCAAACATCTTCTGCCTTCGTTTACTCATTTCTGCTGTTCTTTCATTTTTAGCAGATTAATGTAATATTTTTGCAATATCTTGTTTCAATCTTTTTATATATTAACACAGTGTTCTCTGGTTTGCAAGGATTTTCTATTATTTAGTTTAGAATTCTGTAACATTTATTAATGAATTTGACATTAAAGAAGGAGAACTCTGCATTTTACAGGTTCTCCTTCTCTTAATCTTATTTAATTATTACATAGAAATTTCTTCGGGTACTTCTCTTCCTGCCTAATCAGAACAGGTCTGCAAGAATCTGATTTGCAGTCTTGTGCAGGTATCCATCCGGATCGGAAAGTGTACTTCTGTTCCATCTGAAGTAAGCACCATTACGGATATAGTTACCACTTGATTCGTGATAATCATATTTGCTGACTCCCGGATATTTAGCCATGTAAAGCTCTGCAAGCTTGATTGCCTGGCTTCCATATGTTCCATCCGGTGTCGGTGTTCCGGAAATCTGAACACCTGCATTCGGTGTACAGTGCAGAATCACAACACTCTTATCTGCACACTGTCCAAGAACCATCCATGTATGTCCGTCATTGTATCCGATGTCTCCCGGATACAGTTTCCAACCGGAACTTGAAAGCTGTGACTGAGAAATTGTAGTTCCCATTCCTCTGCTGGTATATAAGGAACCGATATCTCCGGAAACTGTTGTGTAGTTCACTCCGCCGGATTTACTCTGCATAATCTGATATACAGACCATCCTACATATCCGGAGCAGTCAAGACCTTTCTGTTCTGTAGTTTCTGTAAGATCCATATAGTTCTTATAGTTATAAGAACTGGAATTGCTGTTATACCACTCTTTCCATCTGGAACTTACACCCTTTCTGGTGGCATCCGAAGTATTGTGGCCTCCACCCCATACATAAAGGGTCTGTCCAACCGGTTTCAGTGCATTTGCAAGGAAATTCTTAATTGTACGCGAGCTGGTCGGTGTCGTTGTATTCGGATTGTTGTTAACCTGAAGGACTCCGCTGCTGCTGAATGTGTACTCTTTTCCGTCGATTGTCTTGGTACCGGTAGCCATTACACCTGTGGATGGGTCAAAATAATATTTATAACCCTTGGATGTATTCTCCACCCAGCCGGTAGCCATAATTCCACTTGAGCTGTAGAAATAATAGGTATTTCTGCCGATTTTCTTGAAGCCTTTATACATGGCTCCTGTGGTCGGATCAAAGTAACGTTTCTGTTTTTTGGTATTGGTTGCCCAGCCTGTTGCCATGTAGCATTTACTTGTAAAATACCTGGTCACATTCTTGGAATCTGTAAGGAATTTACTCTTGGCTGCAACTCCGTTATTGCTGTAGAAATAATATTTCTTCTTGCTGATGGTTGCCCATTTGGTTGTCATATAACCGGTGCTGGTATTAAAATACCGGGTATTCTTCTTGCTGTCTGTAAGCCAGCCTGTTGCCATATAGCCTTTTACACCGTTGGCATTGTAGAAATAACGTTTGCCTTTGCTGTCTTTTGCCCAGCCTTTTACCTGAACACCTGTGGAGGCATTGAAATAATACTTCTTTCCATTGAGGGTAAGCCAGCCTTTTACTTTCTTACCATTCTTGTAATAATAGGACTTTCCATTTTCTGTTTTAAAGCCGTTTTTGGTTGCGGCCTGTACATCTGTTGCAGTTGTATGTACAGTCGCTCCAGCTGCAAAAAACATCAAGATCAAAAAAAGTCCCCACAATTTCCATTTTTTGCTTAATTTTCGCATACATACCTTCCTTTGATAGATAATTGATATTTACTATTTCTGAAGTCCGGCTGATTGTTGTCTTCACTGCCCATCCTGTGAACCGTGTGTAAAGCATTCAATTCTTTACAATTCTGTTACAAATTTACGTCCATATTATATACCATTCTTTACCTGTCGTCAACTCTTTCCGGCTTTTTCCCTGTCATGCACCCTTTTATCCACGCAAAGATCCCCGGAATATCAGAAATACCTTCTGAATATTCCGGGGATCTGAGTATTTATAAAAATATTGCTTTCTGTAACAACTCTGTTACAGTCTGTTTTTTACAGGAATTTTTTGCGAAGCTCTGCTCCGTCAAGTGCACTTAAATATGCAGGTGCAACATCAAATACTGTCTTGCAGCCTTTCTGTCCTTCCTGATTCATGCGGTATGCAGCTCTTGCATAGGCAACAATAACAGAAGAGGTGAACTCCGGATTAGAATCCAGTTTCAGGCTGTACTCGATTACATGGCTGTTCTCATCATTCCAGCCAGTTTTTCCACTGCGGATTACAAAACCACCATGCGGAATTCCGCTGTGATCGCGATCCAGCTCCTCCTGGGAAATAAAGTGTACCGTTGTGTCATACTCATCAAAGTAGTTCGGCATAGTCTTGATCTCTTCCTCGATGCGTGCAAGATCAGCACCTTCCTCTGCAACTACGAAGCACTCTCTTGTATGTTTCTGACGTGTGGTAAGCTCAGGATTTTCTCCGTTTCTTACAGCTTCCAGTGCAGCTTCTACAGGAATTGTGTACTGTTTTGCATCTTTTACGCCTTTAATACGGCGGACTGCATCGGAATGTCCCTGGCTGACACCTTTGCCCCAGAATGTGTAGTCGTTTCCGTTTGTAAGGATTGCGTTTGCATACATACGGTTCAGTGAGAACATTCCCGGATCCCAGCCTACAGAGATAATTCCTACATGACCGTTCTCTGTTGCTGCTTTGTCAACGTTTGCAAAATGCTCCGGAATTCTCTTATGTGTATCAAAGCTGTCCACAACGTTGAAATATTTTACATATTCCGGTGTCTGAACAGGAAGATCGGTAGCACTTCCTCCGCAGATAATCAGAACATCAATCTCATCTTTCATTTTCTCTGCATCTTTTACAGAATAAACCTTAGCAGTCTCTGTAAGAATCTTCACTGTTTCCGGATCACGTCTGGTGAATACTGCAACCAGCTCTGTATCCGGATTGTGTTTGATCGCGCACTCCACGCCGCGTCCAAGGTTTCCATAGCCTAAAATACCAATTCTTATGCTCATAACGATTTCCTCCTCTTTTTCTCTGCAGGAAAACCTGCACTCTATATCGCAAAGCAGATCTGCAGGATCCACCTCACAAACAATTTAATGCTCTCTGCTGTTGTCAATCCCCGGACAAAACCGGCAAATTTTATCAGCAGCAGAAAATTCCGCCCGGCCAGCACATGGCACAGGCCATAGTTCTGCAGCAGGCATCACACATATCTCCCCCTGCTGTGGGCATTCCTCCAAATGGATCCTGTTGCTGCTGGTACCAGCCTCCGCCGCCTTCCATTCTCTGAAGAAGCATGCGGTACTGCATATTATTTGGTTCCTGACGGACCGCCTCGCGGATCTGATCCAGAGCCGTCACATTATTCCCAAGCCCCATATTCGCCATGGCAGCCAGATAATACCATTCGCCGTTTTTCTGTCCAAGAGAATTCAGCACATTCATAGCTTCCTGATAATGGCCACTCTGTACATAATTGGCAGCCGCACGTCTCCGCATGCTCTCCTCATCCTGGTAAGTACTTGATCCTGCACTGCCATAGCCGCCAAAACCGCCATAACTTCCGTAGCCGCCATATCCATTTCCGGAAGCACTGCCGCCGTACTCACGTTCTTTCATAATCTGCTCGTAAGCCTGCTGCACTTCCTTGAATTTCTCCTCAGCCTGATCCTTATTCGGATTGTTAATATTGGCATCCGGATGGTACTTTCGGCTGAGTTTCCGGTATGCCTTTTTTATTTCATCATCAGATGCGTTTCTGGGAACTCCCAGCACACTGTATGGATCTAACATTTTTTCTCTTTCTCCCGTTCTTCCCTGCGTTTCTGCCCGATGGCCGCAAAACGGCACCAGACGCCGGAATATAAAATATTTCGAAGGATATCTCCATATCGGATCACCGGCATTTTTTCAAATTCTCTGCAAGCTTCTGAAAGCATCATCATAAGCATCCGGCGTATCTCTTCCTCGAACCCTTCCATCTTATATTTCTCAAGAAATGGATTGTAATTTCCGTTTTCCGCGTCTTTTTCCACGTCGTCATAGGCATCCAGGATATAAATGAACTTCCCGAGATAAAATCCCATCCGCCGCAGCGAAGCTTCCCACACATCCTTACGGAATGCAAAAACCTCTTCCATAATCCGCCCGGAACATCCTGCCACCCGGTCCACATCTGTCTCGCCCTGTTTTTCGAGACTGGAAAGCTTAAGAAGGGCATCCTGAATTTTCCGGATTTTTTCCGGATAACCGGCCATGTGTTTCTTTCCGCCTGCATTCAGAAGTCTGGCATAGGCATAACGCAGAGGTTTCCTCTCATCCTGCCAGTCATCCATGCATTTATAATATGAAAGAATCACATTCATATCTGCACAGTATGTGGTTATCTCATTGCGGCGTACCGGCTGAGGTTTCAGCGGATGAACCGCACACCGGGAAGTTCCTTTCTGCGTAGGCGGCTCGTACAGCCCGCTGAGCAGAAGCACAACAAATGTCATATCGTACGTCAGCGAAATCTGCCCCGGTATTCCATACCTCTCACGGAGTTCTCTGCAAAGCCCGCAGTAAAAAGAACGGTACATATCAAAATCTTTGAATTTAATTTCCGGTTTGTTAACTGTCACATATCCGAACATGTCAGCTCCTCTTTACAAATTTGGTGTGGCACTTCGGACATTCAATCTCAATCTTTCCTTTTCCCCTGGGGATACGAATCTTCTGTCCACAGCCCGGACAGCTGTAGATATGGTGAGTTTTTCTCTGTTTCATCAGATTTTTTTCTTTATTGAAACGAAGGCGGAACTTCGATGTCATCTGAAGATATTTCTGATTTTCTGCATAACGCTGCTGAATATTTCTGGAAAAAATACGGAAATACGCATATACAATCGCCGCAATTCCAAGGAAGTCCAGAATACTGCCGACATTTCTGTTAAACATGGTGACAACCATGGTCAGTATAATCAGAGTCAGCGCAACTCCCATAATAAATCTGGAAAAATCATCCACTCCGTAGCGTCCCTGCATAAATTTATTGAATTTGTCTCTCATAAAATCTGCTTCTCCTTTTCACTGCCGCCGTAACTGTCCAGGCTCTCCAAAGAGATTCACGGACATTTCCTAACGGTCATTACATACCTGGAAAATGTAGAATTTCAGATAATAGGACTCATCTGCTGACCAGAGAATCGGATGATCCGGAGCCTGTGTGCGGTATTCCACCTGACGCAGTCTCTTGTGAACATTCTTCGCAGCCTGACCGATTGTCTGTGTAAACAATTCGTAGGTCATGAAATGAGAACAGGAACAGGTTGCAAGAAAACCTCCGTCTTTTACAAGGCGCATAGCCCGGAGATTGATTTCACGGTATCCTTTTATGGCATTTTTAACAGAACTTCTGGACTTGGTAAATGCCGGCGGATCAAGGATTACCACATCAAATTTCTCACCTTTTTCCTCAAGTTCCGGAAGAAGTTCAAACACATCCTCGCAGAGGAATTTCACTTTTCCTTCCAGCCCGTTAAGTTCTGCATTTCTTCTTGCCTGATTTACGGCAGTCTCAGATGCATCCACACCAAGAACACTTGCTGCCCCTGCAATTCCCGCATTCAGGGCAAAAGAGCCGGTATGTGTGAAGCAGTCCAGAACCTTTGCATCTTTACAGAGTCTCTGAATTGCCAGACGGTTGTATTTCTGATCCAGGAAAAATCCTGTTTTTTGTCCGTCTTTGATGTCTACTTCGTATTTTACGCCATTTTCTTCAATCTGGACAAGGGTAGGAAACTCTTCTCCGATAAATCCCTTGGTAAGTTCCATTCCTTCCTGGCGGCGGACTTTGGCATCGCTTCGCTCATAGACACCACGAATCTGAATTCCATCTTCTGCAAGAATCTCCTTCAGTGCATTAATGATGGTTCCCTTAAGGCGGTCAATTCCAAGTGCCAGAGACTGTACTACCAGCACATCGGAAAACTTGTCTACAACAAGTCCCGGAAGAAAATCTGCTTCTCCGAAAATCACACGGCAGCTTCCTGTATCCACAATCTTCTTGCGGTACTCCCATGCATCACGGACACGCTGTCTCAAAAACTCTTCGTTGATCTCCTTATGTTCATCTCTGGTAAGCATACGTACCGCAATCTTGGAATTGGTGTTGATAAATCCTCTTCCCATCGGATAACCGTCAAAATCATGAACCAGAACGATATCTCCGTTTACAAAACTTCCCATAATGGTTGCGATTTCATTATCATATACCCAGAGGCCTCCTGATTTCAGGAATCTGCCTTCGCCTTTTTTTAATGTTACTACTGCCAGGCTCATAAATTCTACCTTTTCCCTTTCTCATTTCCCTGTGACGGTTTACAGTGTATGAATTCCATAAAACCGATTTATGGTCAATTCTATCACAGAAAAAATCATTTTTCCAGTGCTTACCCGAATCCTTAAGATAAATCACAGAATTTTCATGATCTCTGTCTTTCCTGTTCACACAAAAAAGCCACCAGAGAAACCGGAGCTCTGTCATTTTCCGGTTTCTCTGATGGCAATGATATATTTTTATTCTGCTGCTGACTCCTCTGTGGCGTCTGTATTTTCTCCATAGAGACCTGCAAGGAATTTCATGGTATCCTTATACAGTGTCTGCTTGTCTTCTTCCGGTACATCCGCAAGAAGAACTGTAGTTTCGTCGGTAACGTCTGTGTTTTCTTCCGTAGCATCAATGCCGAACAGTTTTTTCAGCTTCTGATCCATCATATTCAGCTCTGCACTGACATATGTTTCTGTTCCATCTGCCACATAAGATGCCGCACCGTCCTTCAGAACGTCGTAATAATCCTTCTCAACGGTATCTGCAAGACTCTTTCCGGTCTGCTCATCCAGCACAACTGTGGCTGTGAATTCTGTATTCTCAGTTGCCGCAAGAAGAGAGTCTGCATCCCCTTCGTATTCTCCCTTCGCAAAGAGGGCAAATCTGTCATAGTTGTTCTTTGCCTCATCGCCAAGAACCGAAGTGTCAACTTCTGTGCTGTCTGTTTCTGCTGATGTGGTTTCTCCGGCTGCTTCTGTTTCCTCAGAACTGTCTGTATCCCCTGTTGCTTCCGGAATTCCTGTTTCATCCTGGTCAGTTTCTTCTGAAGTGCTTTCATCTGCACTGGACTCATCAGCTGTACTCTCATCCACAGTAACTGTATCATCGGTGCTCTCATCAGTACTGTCTTCACCGACATAAGTTCCATCGTCCGTAGCTTCCGGAATTCCGGTCTCACTGCTGCTGTCTGTGGAATCTCCGGTTTCCTTTTCAAGATCCGGATCTTCTGTAGAACTCTGGATTACATCTCCGCCAAGAGCACTTTCATCTACATTATTCATGATATCGTCATCATCATCTGTCGCTTCATTGGGGTCTACTGTTTCGTCTGTATTCTCGCCGTCCACAGAATCGTCAGTGGTAGTCTTGCCTGTGGTGTTGGCATCTACCTGCTCCAGTGTATCCTTCACATCGTCGTAATCATACCCCTGCTCTGCAATTTTTTCCAGAAGAGATACAATCTTGTCAATCTCCTCCTGGCTTACAGAGACATTGTTCTCCTGTGCCACATTGACAACAATGTTCTGAATTTCCTGTGTATTCTGTACATTGTTCTGGATGACATCAATCTTGGACTGATTTACAACAGTTGTTGCCTCATTTTTTCCGACCTTGTCTGCCAGCTCACCGGTTGTGACAATTTCTTCATTGGCAAGCTTGGTCTTGGTCTCATCTAGCTTCTGTCCGCTGGCTTTTTCATAGGCCATCTGAATACCTGTGAGGGCACCTGTTCCGGATACTTCCATCGGGCATGCCGCTACGACTTCACAGTTCTTTACTCCGGATGTGGAAAGTGAACTGGCAATCATATTTCCGGTTACCCAGTTCAGATTGGCTGTACGAACCTTGATTCCACCGGACTGTGTAGGTTTTACGTAAGCGCAGCTTAAGGTTCTGGAACCGATCTGTGACTGTGGTGCGATATTATCCAGATGATTATGTTCATCCTGATTGGTGATGGTCATAATCTGTACCTGATCCGCACTTACATTAAAATATTTCATCATGGTCTGCTTCTGGGCATCTGTGAGGTCTGCACCCAGTGTTACTACTTTTGATGCATCCGCAAATACAGGGTTTACACTTCCTGCCACAAGGCATGCACTGCAGAGAATTGCTGCAATCAGATTTCTTTTCTTCATGAAATTTCCCTCCATATATAAATTCCGGACTGCCGTTTTTTCTGTTTCATATTATAGCACAGATATATGGGAATTTGTAATTTATGTTCTCTTATTTTCTTACAGATATTTTCACAGTTTCTGTAATTTTCCCATCTGTTCTGCTTTTTTTATTAATTCCCGGTTTTTCTCATTTACAGGGCCAAAGTCCTTCAGAGGGCAGTAAACTTCCCTGCATTTTTCCATAACCTCCAGCGCTTTTCTGTAATTTTCTTCAGAAATACACTGAAACGGATTCTCTGTAATGGTCTCTGCAGCCAGCTCTTTTGCTACCTGATAATCTGCGTCATTGGTATGAAGAATTCCCGTTGCAAAGGGGATTCCCTGGCGCTGTAGTTTCCGGTACACCGGGATTCCGCTTCCGTTTCCGCCAATTACAAACACCTGGGGTTCCCCTGCAGGCGGTTCCATTTCCACACAGCCGAACTCTGCGTTGTAGCTTCCACGGGTAATTCCATAAAGTCTGCGGATATAATCTGAGGTAAAAATCTCTTCCGGCGCTCCGTATTTTTCAATGTGGTCTCCATGCACACAGATCACCTGGTCGGAAATCTTCTGGGCAAGATCCAGCTCATGGAGGGACATGATCACAGTCATCTGTTTTTCCAGTACCATCTTTTTCAGGATAGCAAGAAGTTCCAGTTTGTGGCGGATATCCAGGAATGACGTCGGCTCATCCAGAATGATGATCTCCGGTTCCTGACAGATGGCACGTGCCAGAAGGATACGCTGACGCTGTCCGTCACTGATGGCTGTGAAATCCCGGTCTTTCAGATCCCAGGCATGAACCATCTCCATGGCATTTTTCACTTTTTCCTTATCCTCCGGGGAAAGAATTCCCAGAGTTCCTGTGTACGGATAACGTCCGGTGGATACCACATCCTCACAGGTCATAAGCTCCGGGCGCATGCGCTCGGTAAGCACTACGGCCAGCTTCCTGGAAACTTCTTTGTTTGTCATGCGGCTCATCTGTTCCTGTTCCAGATATACGGTTCCACTGATCAGGGAAAGCTGTCTTGTGATACTCTTCAGGATCGTGGATTTTCCGGCGCCGTTGGGACCGATCAGTGTGAGGATTTCTCCTTTATTCAGCTGAATATTGATCTCTTTGATCAGCGGTTTTCCGTCATACCCTACGGTCAGCTGATCGGTATAAAAAAAATATGATTTCATGGTTTATATCCTCTGCTGTCTGCGAATCATGATATAGATAACTACCGGTGCTCCGAAAACTGCCGTCACAGAACTGATGCTCAGCTCCGTCGGTGCAAATACGGTTCTTGCGATCAGGTCACAGAACAGGCAGAACACCGCACCGCCCAGGAAACAGGCCGGGATCACAAGCAGCGGTTTTGCAGTCTTTAAGAGACTTTTTGCAATGTGAGGTACGGCAATTCCCACGAAGGAAATCGGTCCGGCAAATGCAGTGACACAGGCAGAAAGAATACTGGAAAGCAGGATCAAAAGTATGCGGAATACTTTGATATTGACGCCCATATTCTGTGCGTAAGTCTCACCCAGCTGATAGGCACTGATGGGTTTTGACATAAAAAATACGATCACCATGGTAAGTAATACCACCACAGCCATAGTCCGCACATTCCCCCAGGTCATACCGGAGAAACTTCCCAGTGACCAGTTGTGAAGATTCACAATATTGGAATCATCTGCAAAAGTTACCACAAAGTCTGTGATGGCCGAACAGATATAGCCGATCATAACTCCACTGATGACCAGCATGGACATGTTGTGGACTTTTTTTGCCACAAGAAGCACAAATCCCATGGAGATCATAGAACCTGCAAAAGCAGCCAGGATCATGGCTCCGGAACCGATGGATACCGATCTGCTCAAAAGAAAGATCATCAGAAGAGCCACAATCAGCTTGGCTCCGGAAGAAATTCCCAGCACAAAGGGGCCGGCGATAGGGTTGTTAAAAAAGGTCTGCAGCAGAAATCCAGAAACAGAAAGTGCTCCGCCGAGGATGATAACCGAAAGAATCCTCGGAAGACGGATCTCCCAGACAATATTATAAGAAATTTCATCTCCCTGATGCCGGAATATGATTTTCAGGATCTCCTGCACAGAGAGGTGGATACTTCCGGAATTTACATTCCATATAAATAAAAAGATCAAAAGTACCGCAAGGATCACAAAAGAGATCCCATATCGGACCGCGCGTTTTCTGTCATTCATTTTTTCTGGTACACTCCTCTTCTGTGGTGTAATTCGTGTAAAGCCGTATTTTCGTTTATTTCAGTTTATGCATATAAGTCAGGTTATCCAGGGAATCATCGTCCGTAGTCAGCATGGTATGGATATCCTCAATCATAGTTCCAAGTCCTGTGGTCTCCTGGAAAAGATTTTTGCCTGTGCACCAGACATTTCCGTTCTTCACTGCCTTGAAATCCGCAAGAAGTTCGCTTTTGGAAAGAAGTTCATCGATGGTCTGAAGTTCTCCGTCAATGGTGCTGTTGTAGATGATATAATCCGCATCTTTTGCCTTGGCATAGAATTCTTCCATCTGCATATTCATGGTGGAAAGGGCATTGTCGCTCTCTCCCGTATCCTCCGGAACGTAATTTCCACCTGCAAGGGAGATCATCTCTGAAACATAGTCGCCGCTTTTTCTTACATTTACCGCGCCTACGGAGTTGATATAAAAGAACGCTACGGTCTTATCTGTTTTATCTGCTGTAAGCACGTTATCCAGTTTGTCTGTCTGCTCTTTGAATACTTTTTCTGCCACATCTTCTTTTCCAAGAAGGACTGCGTAAAGTTTCATCCACTCAGTTCTTCCAAGGGGATGGCTTTCATAGCTGGAACGTTCCACCATTACAGGGATCCCGAACTGTTCCAGTTTCTCCTGGACTTCCGGATTGTGATGGATCATGGTGGATTCAATGGCAAGGTCACAGCCTTCGTTCAAAATCAGCTCATAATCCGGGGCACTGTACTTGCCGGCGTAGATCATCTTTTTCTGCTCCATGGCGTCTTTGGCTTCCTGGATATACCATCCGTCTTCCTTGGTTCCGGAAAGTTTGATGCTGTCGATCCCGTCAATGGCCCGGAAAAGATCCATGGCCGAAGTTGCAACCAGATAAATATTGTTTAACGGCTGTTTTAAAACCGCAATATCAGAGTCCAGTCCCTCCGGCGCTTCTTTTCCCTCGGGAACTACAAGAAACTGCCCTTCCTGATCGATGGTAATCAGCGCATAGCCGTCGTTGTAGTAATCCACATTGAATTCCTTGGCATAGGAAAGTTCCATGCTGTGGTCGAAAGTGAGGCCTGGAATATCCGCAGGCTTATGTTCTGTCTCTGCAGCCTGCACGGCAAACGCGCAGCCCAGAACAAGCGTCAGCGTCAGAAATATGTATGAAATTATTTTTTTCATTTTTCTTCCTTTTTCATGCTTGAAGAATCAAAGTTCAAGGTGTAGTCGATCTCGTGAGGAGTACTCATGGCTACGGTATCTGCAGTCACTTCCATCTCTGTGTCAAAAACAGTCACCGGGATCTCAAATGTGGAGTTTCCGTCTTTGTTCACCGGCTCATATTTTTCGCCGTCCACGATCATGTAATCATAATTCGGGCTGCTCCAGATGATGGTTGCTGTAGCTTCTTTGTCCTTGATCTCTACTTTTGCCGGGGATTCTACCGTTGCTCTTCCTGTACCGCCGGTAAGGGTTACATCGAACTCATAGGTTCCGTCTTCCAGTTTCAGATCTTCCAGTTTTTTGCCCTCGGATTTCTTGTCGTCTTTGGAAGCATCTGATTTTTCTGTGGTCTCTTTGTCGGAAGCCTCGTCTTTTTTGTCCGAATCCTCAGCTGCTTCTTCAGCAGTGTCATCAGTTTTTACAGGATCTTTGACACTTACTTTATGGTCGTACCATTTGCCTTTTTCTCCCAGGAGAGCCACATCGAATTCCTCACCAATGGCCGGTACCGGAATATCAAATCCATAAACTTCCTCTGTATAACCATCGCTGTATTTTACTGTATCTGTGGTAGGCTCAATGATCTCGGCGCCGTCCTTCTGTGCATCTTCGGCAGTTCCTGCAAACAGATTTACGATCTTCTTGGAAACCAGGCTTACATGGATGGTCATCTTGCCATCTTTGACCGTAAGCTTGCCTTTTTTGTCATTGGCCTCATTTACATGGAACATACTGCTGTCTGTGTCAAACTCTGCTGTATAAACACCATCTTCCAGGGTATCTGTCTTGGCTGCGTCTGCCTCTTTCTCATTGGAAGCTTCTGCATCCTCTTTGGAATCGTTTTTGGCAGATTCGGTTTTTGCGGAATCTGTTGTAGCCATTGCAGGCACAGAGCCAAGCACCATAGCTGATGCACTTACCATTGCAAGGATTAAGTTTACATAACGTTTTTTCATAATAATCTTCTCCCTTCCATAGATACAGCAATCTGCCCGGAAGACAGTCTTCCTGATCTTTCCGGGCAGTTACATGGATTTCTTATAGGTATCTGAGATCACTCAGATCGTTTCATATTTATTATTCTGCGGAATCCTCAGCGGAATCAGCCTCTGTATCTGCTGCTGCGTCAGAATCTGCGGACTCATCAGCGCTTCCCAGAGAATCAATAGCTGCTTTTGTATGATCTACATAAAGCTGCTCAACAGCCTCGATACGTCCAAGACCTGCGATCTGTGTATCAACATTCTCGAAGTCTCCGGATGCTACAAACTGGCTCTTCCAGGAATCCTCATCATCACCGGCCATATCGTTGTTTGCATGGTCTCCGGCAACAACCATCAGCGGACGAAGAACAACGTTCTTGTATCCTGCTTCTTTTACCTTCTCGATAACCTTGTCGCAGGCTGTATCTTCCGGCTTACCCTCTACAGTACCGATGAATGCGTTCTTGAATCCAAGGTTTTCCATCTGTGTCTGCATCTGATCGTATGTAATGTTAGCTGTATGGGATGTTCCATGTCCCATGAATACGAATGCTGTACCAGCCTCAGCTGCTGCATCCATGCTGTCAAATCCTGCTTCTTTGCAAGCCTCATCTGTGATTGCCTGAGCAACGGCTTTCTTGTCGTCGTTGATCACTGTTGCATCGTCTCCAACCTCACCAAGCATTGGCTCTGCGATAGCTACAGACTCAAATTTATCTTTATACTCGTTGATGGCTTCTGTCATCTCATCGTACTCAGCGCCATGCATCAGATGTGTAGGCTGTACAACCAGGTTCTTAACACCGTTTGCTACTGCACGGTCAAGTGCCTGCTGCATGTTATCGATCACTTCATCATCTCTTGCCTCTACATGGTTGATGATGATCTGTGCTGTAAATGCTCTTCTTACAGACCAGTCCGGATAAGCTTCTGCAAGAGCATCCTCGATTCCTTTGACATCCTCTGCACGGCTGTCATTGAAGGAAGTACCAAAGCTTACAACAAGAAGTTCATTCTCACCGATCTCATCCTGGTTACGCGGATCGTCCTTGGAAGCATCTCCTGTGTCACGTCCGAAATAATCCGGATCTGCATTCTCACCCTCTACCAGTTCTTTCTGAGCGTCTGTCAGAGCATCCCATGCTTCTTTGGCTGCCTTGCAGTCCTCATCTGTTGTGTCGTTTCTTTCCTGTACATAGATCTTGTCGATCAGAGCTGCTACATTGTCAGCTGCTTTCTGGTCTTCATCAGAAGCCTCTGTGGTATCAGCTGCCTCAGTACTCTCATCTGCGCTCTCTTCTGTAGCGGAATCATCTGCTGCCATTGCTGTTGTAGCTGCACCCATAGAGCATGTCATGGAAACTGCGAGCATCAGAGCTAACATTGTTTTTCTTTTCATTTCTTATCGTCCTCTTTTCATGTATTTCCAGAATACTGATATGTACAAAAAAACGGCTGCTTTCTGCGGCCGCCTGCTCACACACGATTCTCTCGCAATACACATAAAAAGAAGTTCTGTATTGTTATTGAGAATACAGATTCGTAGACCGCGAATCCTGGATCTCACAATAAGGCAGTTCTCCTGACTTGGTTCCACGCTGCTTTCCCTTCCCGGTTTCCCAGTGGTTTCGAAAACAGCTCCCCGTTCACAGTGACGGTATCGTTCCGGATTCTCACCGGATTCTCTTTTGCACATCCGACTGGATGTAACCTTATTGCTATAACATTTGTACATATTCGATTTTACCTGGTTATCTATTTTTTACCACAAAATCACAAAATTGTCAAGATTGCTGTCGGACGATACAGGGTTTTCTCCCTGTATCTGTCAGTTATTTTCAGCATACTTATTTTAATATTCATGCATATTTTTCATGATTTTATATGATTTATGTTTTTTATTTATAGCATAATGATTTCCTACAATAGCATAGAGATTTCCTGCTACATAAAAAGCAGCCCTTCTCCGCCATCACTGTGACAGCAGAAAAGGGCCGATCATATTATTTATTGAAGTACTCCTGCTCCAGGTATCTGGCTACATAGATTCCGCTGGCAGATGCATGGGAAAGAGAATGTGTCACACCGCTGCAGTCTCCGATAACAAAGAGTCCTTTGTGGCAGGTTTCCAGATTCTCATCGATCTCAACTTCCATGTTGTAGAATTTAACCTCCACACCATAAAGCAGAGTATCGTCATCTGCTGTTCCCGGTGCGATCTTATCCAGGGCATAGATCATCTCGATGATACCGTCCAGGATACGCTTCGGCATAACAAGGCTTAAGTCTCCCGGTGTTGCGGAAAGAGTCGGTGTTACGAAGCTCTCCTCAATACGTGCTTTTGTGCTTCGTCTTCCGCGGATCAGATCTCCGAAACGCTGTACCATAACACCACCGCCAAGCATATTGGAAAGTCTTGCGATGCTCTCACCGTATCCGTTGCTGTCATGGAACGGCTCTGAGAAATGTTTGGATACCAGAAGGGCGAAGTTTGTATTGTTGGTGTGTTTTGCAGGATCTTCATAGCTGTGGCCGTTTACTGTGATGATTCCGTTGGTGTTCTCATTAACAACAACACCTCTCGGGTTCATACAGAAAGTACGGACCATATCCTCAAACTTCTCGGTTCTGTAAACGATCTTGCTCTCGTAAAGCTCATCTGTCAGACGGCTGAACACCTCTGCCGGAAGCTCCACACGGACACCGATATCCACACGGTTGGAAAGTGTGGGGATCTTAAGATCTGTACATACAGTCTCCATCCATTTACTTCCGCTTCGTCCCGCGGAGATGATGCAGTAAGTTCCCTCGTAACGCTCATCACCTACAACAACTGCATAGCCGTCTTCTGTTTTCTCCACTTTGTCAACGGACGCGTCAAAATAGAAATCTACATGGGCTTTCATCTTTTCATAGAGATTCTGAAGTACTACATAGTTGATATCCGTTCCCAGGTGGCGGACAGATGCATCCAGAAGATGCAGGCCGTTCTGAAGACAGAGCTTACGGATCTCACTGTTTGTGGTGGAATAAAGCTTGGTTCCCTCTCCACCATGCATCAGATTCAGTTTATCTACATATTCCATCAGTTCTGTGGCTGTATCCTTGCCGATATGCTGATACAGAGTTCCGCCAAACTGATTGGTGATATTATATTTTCCATCGGAGAAAGCGCCTGCACCGCCAAATCCTTTCATGATCGCACATGTTTTGCAGTGGATACAGGATTTTACTTTCTTTCCGTCAATGGGACATTTTCTTTTTTCCAGAGGATGGCCAGCTTCAAAAACCGCGATCTTTTTCTCCGGATCATTATTCATCAGCTCATAGGCCGCAAAAATTCCTCCAGGACCTGCTCCTACGATCAGTACGTCATATTTCATAAATAAAAACTCCTTATCTTGTGTTGCCTGTTTTCAATGTTTCGTTTTCGCACAAACCCTGTCTATTCTACAACAGGTGTTTGCAAAAGTCACCTGTTTTTTCCGGTTTTTGAAAAAATTTTTCAGTCCTTCCGAAACCTGTATATCTTAAGCTTTTTTCCATCGGTTTCCACAGTAATGGCACCGTTTTTCATGGTATATTCCACCTGGCTTCCGGCCGCTTCCAGACGCTCTACGGTTTCCGGCGACGGATGCCCGTAAGTGTTGGTGGAAGAACAGGAAATGATCGCCAGTTCCGGCTTTATTTTTTCAAGAAACGCTTCCGTGGTAGAATAACGGGAACCATGATGTCCCACTTTCAGGCAGTCCACATCGGTAAGATTCCCGGATGCCAGAAGCTTTTTCTCCGTGTCTGCTCCGATATCCCCGGTAAAAAGCATCTGAAATTCTCCAAACGAGAGTTCCATCACCATTGCCTCCTCATTCACATCTTTTCCTGTGGCGTTTTTCTCCGGCCACAAGATGGAAAAAGATACCAGACCACAATGCAGCTCATCTCCCTTTTTTCCTGTCACAACTTTTATTCCGGCTTTTTGTGCCGCATCCGAGAGTTCCTCCCAGGCCTCCGGCTTTTCCGCCCATGAAGGAAGCACCAGATATCCTGCCCGGATGGTTGTGAGGCCATTTCCCATATATTCCAGAAGTTCCTTCGCCCCGCTGATATGATCCTTGTCTGTATGGGAAATAAAAAGCCCGTCCAGATAAGAAATCCCCTGACTTTTCAGAGCCGGCAGAAGGCAGTATCTTCCAAGGTCCGACTGGCTGCTGCTTCCTCCGTCAATAAGAAAATGGTGATTATCCGGAGTCTCCACAAGGATGCCATCTCCCTGCCCCACATCCAGGCAGGTCACCTTCAGTTTTCCCGATGGATGAAATCCCAGTACCAGGATCCCTGCTGTCAGTAAAGCGCCTGCTGCCATACGCAAGGTGCACAGTTTCCAACGAACAGCCTTTTCCTGTTCTCCGGATCTTTCCTTTCTCTGGCTGCTCTCTTTTTCCTTCCGAATCTGTATTTTTACATACTGTCCTATAAACAGGACTGTAATTAAAATTACATAATACACCAGAATCTGCCAGATTTCCGGTTCCCCTCCGATCCAGGTGCTCCACCTTAATTTTCCTGCAAGGCTGCAGAGATATTCATAAAAAAGCAGCAATCCTCTTGCCGGCAAAATTGCCAGTTTTGCAGCAGGAATACAGAAAATCCCAAGCAACAGTGCCGCCATTCCTCCTGTCAACACAAAGCCCACGCTGGGAAGCACCAGAAGATTCAGAAAAAATCCGGCAAGGGATACTTCTCCAAAAAATTTCAACATCACGGGCAGTGTCACCAGCTGAAGGGCCATGGAACTTACCAGTGCCTTCGTCCATTTTTTCTCCGCACCTGCAAGAGCACAGATTTTTTCCGCTGCAACACCGATCCCAAGAACACAGCCAAAGGACAGAAGAAAACCGCTGTCCAGAAGATACGCCGGGGATTCCAGAAGAATCATCATGGCTGTTACCGAAAGCGCAGTCATCATGTCATAAATCCGTCCAGTGATCCTGGCGCCCATGGCAATGAGAAACATGGTCACCGCCCGCATGGTGGAAATACTCCCTCCGGTCATGATCCCGTACTGCAGCATTACCCCCAGCGAAAAAATTCCCGCAGACCAGATTCCAAGACCGATTTTTTTCAGAAGGTTATAAAGCCCCATTCCCAGAATGCTGATGTGAAGCCCGCTGATGGCAAGAATATGTACAATCCCGGCCAGCTGATATCGCATCCGCATTTCCGGATCCAGATCCTGTTTGTCCCCAAGCACCATAGCGCAGAAAAGTGGTGCGTCTTCTCCTGCCGCCGCCGTAAGAATCTGCCTGCATTTTTCTTTCACATGCAAAAGCAGCTGTCTGTATCTGGAATAGGATTCTGTTTTCTTACGGACCACAGCGTTCTTCATAAAATAATAGATATGACGGCATGCATAATAATGCTGACTGTCAAAGCCACCGGGATTTGAGGGTTCCTCCACTCTTTTTAAGGTTCCTTTTACCAGAATTTTCATTCCCGGTTTCAGGTCTTCTTCTTTTTTCAGAAATACTCTTACATTTTCAATGGAAAATTTTTTTGACTGATAAATCAGATATGTTTTTTTCAGATAAACAGACTGGGAGAATTCTGTATTTTCATACTGCTCCACCTCCCCGCAGATCACAGAGCCAGGATGTGCTTCGATCCAGTCCTGTACGGTTACAGGAAGGGGATTCCCCCCAAGAAGAGGAATCCCCGCAAAATTCATAATACCTAAACCAAGCACCATGAGAAAACACAGAAAACATAATGGCCGTTTTGTCATACATGTTCTCCCGTTTATATAGATATTCTGTTAAGATCAGTTCTGTTCTTTTTTTGCTTTTGCGCTGGCCAGCAGGCTGTCATTCCATTCATAGAACTTATAAAGCTGCATATTCTGGCCAAATGTCACTTCTTTGTTTCCCTCAATGGAAATCTCCACTTTATCCACATCCGTTGCCGCAATCAGTGTATTTACAACAGAATAAATCGGAATCTGTTCGGAAACATTTAACGCATAGTCCTGAAATACAGAATTGTAATCTACATAGCAGATTCCGTTGGCTTTTGTGAGAGAAAGTACCTCAGAATTCTCCGGAATGGTGGGATAATGATCTTTTTCCAGAGGTCCCCTTGCCAGCTGTTCCAGTACTACGGTTGCCTTTGGAAGATTCCGCCTGTAACGGACACTTCTCTGTTCTTCTACCAGCTTGTCACCGTTCTTATTTGTAAAATACAGGGTAAAAGTGTCATAGCTGTAGACGTCCCCGTCAGATCCGGAAAACTCCACAAAAGTATCACTGTTCATGGCTCCGACTTCTTCTCCTTTGGAATTCGTGAGAGGCTTTTTTCCCACATAGATTTCCACAGAATCAATTCCCGGAATCTGGATGAAAATCTTCACCACACCGGTACGGACCAGAAGTTCCCTTGTGCGGGACATCTTACTGTAGGCATCGTTAAATTCCAGTCGCAGAATCCCATCCTTAATAGAATAGGAAGAAATTTTTACCCCTTCCGGAAACAGTGAAATTCCGTTTTCCCTTGTTTCACGGTTGTTCAGGCTCTCCGAAAAATCCCTGAGCATTACTTCCGCAGTTTCTTTTTCCGGTGTATATTTTTCTTCTTTCAGTTTTGTTTCTTCACTGTTGATATAGTAAAAGCTGTACTGCTGTTCTGCATTTTTCTCTTTTCTTCCCGCAAAACCGATATAGGCAATCAGCCCAAGAAAGATACAGGCAGCAGTCACGCAGATAATCTTTATCGTTTTTTTCATGCTGTACCTCCTAGGACGGAATATAGGACAGAGGAATCTTCACGGTAAATGTGGTTCCCTCTCCTTCTTTGCTGGATACTTTGATAATTCCGTGATGCATGGCTATGGAACTTCTGGTAATGGCAAGTCCGAGACCGGTTCCTCCAATTTCCCTGGAATGAGATTTGTCCACACGGTAAAAACGCTCAAAAATCCTTTCTATGGATTCTTCAGGAATTCCAAGGCCGGAATCTTCAACAGTTACAAAGAAATCTTTATGATCCGCATCCAGTGTTACACGGACCCATCCTTCATCTACATTATATTTAATTCCATTCTCTACCAGATTGCTGATGGCAAGCGTAAACTTCACTTCGTCCACATCTGCATTGACTGGACGGAAAGAATCCAGGATCAGGGAAATACTTCTCTGATCTGCAATCGGCCGCAGACGTTTCAGGATATTTTCCAGCAATTCATTGATATTCATATTGGTAATATTCATATCTGCTGCCTTTTTGTCCATTTTCACAAGGGAGAGCAGATCTGTGATAATCTTGTTCTCTCTGTCAATCTCTTCTGTAATATCCGAAAGGAATTCCTGATACAGTTCCTCCGGAACCCCCTGCTGTCCTACAAGAGAGTCTGCCAGAACTTTCATGGAAGTCATCGGTGTTTTCAGCTCATGAGACACATTGGATACAAATTCCTGTCTGGATTCATCCAGGGTTTTCATTCTGGAAAGCATCTTATTAAATGCATCCGTAATCAGCGCTGTCTCTGTATAATCCGGAACGGAGATTTCTTCATTCTGATATCCGTCTGTCAGATCTTCGATGGCTTTTGTTACTCTGGCAAAAGGTTTCACCAGAACTGTGGAAAGGATATATCCCAGGAATATGGCCAGAACCACAATAATTCCAATGATCAGAATTCCCTTCTGTTCCAGTTCCCGAATGGTTGACGTTACTTCACTGGAAGAAGCCATGATCATCATGGCGCCCTGTACCTGAGTCACTTCCGGACTTTTTACCGGAACAGCCAGGATCAGTTTCTGACTGTCGGAATCATATCGGTAGGCATCTTCCCCTTTAAAACAGTTTACTACTTTCTGGGATACCAGGGTTTTTCCCTCGTCCACGCCATAGGTATCCTTAATAATCCTGAAATCCCTGTCTACAATGAGAATTCTTCCCCCATAGATATTAGACAACAACTCCAGCTTGCTGTTTACTGCCTGCGAGCTGGAGTCATTCAGATAATTCTCTTTGATAAGCAGGTCGCACATGATGTCACAGATATTTTCCATGCTCTGCACACGGTTGGCAATGGCACGGTCTTCATAGTTGGCAATGACCATTTCCGTTACAATGACACTTGGTACGATTCCCAGTATGATCAGGATGATCAGAATACGAAAGCGGAGACTTTTAAAAAACTTGCCGCTTTTTTTGATCTTCATGGTTTATGCCTGGAAATAGTAGCCCACACCCCATTTGGTGTGTACGTATTTCGGCTCACTGGGATTGGCCTCAATCTTTTCTCTTAAACGACGGATATGTACATCTACTGTACGGACATCTCCCGGATATTCATATCCCCATACGATGTTCAGAAGATTTTCTCTGCTGTATACCTTGTTCGGATTGAATACCAGAAGTTCCAGTACATCAAACTCCTTGGCTGTAAGATTGATTTCCTTTCCGGAAATAAATACACGGCGTCCTTCGCAGTCCAGCTTCAGTTCTCCGACTTCTACGGTCTTGGCTTTCTCCTGTTTGTTCTGGTTGCTGCCTGCACGGCGGATGATCGCCTTGATACGGGCCTTGACTTCCAGAATATTAAACGGTTTGGTCACGTAATCGTCTGCTCCGTATTCCAGGCCCAGAATCTTATCCATATCCTCACCTTTTGCTGTAAGCATGATAATCGGGACATTGGAAAATTCACGGATCTGCTGGCATACCTCAAGACCATCCATCTTCGGAAGCATCAGGTCCAGAAGAATTATATCATACTCTCCTGCCTTGGCTTTTTCCAGAGCTTCCTCTCCGTCATAGGCACAGTCCACTTCCATTCCATCCTGCTCCAGACTGAAACGAAGTCCCTTGACAATCAGTTTCTCATCATCTACTACCAATACTTTCCTGCTCATTTAACGCTCCTTACTTTATTGCTATTTTATCCTTTATCTTCTCATAGGTTCCTTCCTTGATACCAGGCACGTTCATAATGTCTTCTATGGAAGTAAAAGGGCCGTTCTCTTCCCTGTAAGCGATGATCGCCAGGGCTTTGGACTCCCCTACACCTGTGAGAGTGGTAAGCTGGGATACATCAGCGGTGTTCAGATTGATTTTCTGGTCTGTACCGGTATTTTCTCCGGCAGATCCCTCTTCGTTGTTATTCCCGGGGGCAGTTTCTGATGTGGCTTCCTGTCCATCCTCAGTAACTTGAATCATCTGGCTGTCCACTTCCGCCTGGGTAGGCACATAGATCTGCTGTCCGTCAGAAAGTCCCTTCGCACGGTTGAGATAACTTGCCGCAGCTTCCGGAAGATATCCACCGGCTTTCTCAATAGCCTGAAAAACACGGCTGCCGTATGGAAGTTCATAGACTCCGGGGCTGGTTACTGCTCCGCAGATGTCTACGTAGATCGTTTCTGGAATCTCTGAGATCTCCGGCTGCTGTTTCGCAGCTGCCGTTTCCTGTACTGTATCCACTTGCTTCTCCTCAGACTTCTTCTCAGATACTCCACTTTCCGCGTCCGTAGGATCTTCTTGTTCCAAATCCACTCCGGATGTTTCTGTACTTTCTTCCTGCACCAGTTCTTTTTCCAGAAATTCTGTTCCATCATCCTTACAACCTGTCAGTCCTGCAAAGATCAGAAACATAAATATGGAAAAAATAAGCTGAACACTTCTGATATGTGATTTTATTTTCATGGGTCAGGGGTTCACTCCTTTTTGCCGATGTGATGGCAGGTGCCCCGTTACTCATACAAAACCATACCTTATTTTAACGAAGTATTACAAATATTACAATACTTTTATTTCTATTTCCATTTGAAAATGACCACGCCTGCAATGCAGATCAGCATTCCAAACAGCTTTCTCCACTGAAAATCCGCTCTTTCCACTCCAAAAAGTCCCATCAGTTCTATGAGATAAGCCACTGCAAGCTGGGAGATCACAATGAGCATAACTGACCGCGCTGGCCCCAAACTGCCCATACTCTGGATCACGGTAATGGTAATGAACGCACCGATCACGCCTCCAAGCAGCGTATATTTATTCTCCACCTGCCACAGTGCACCGATACTTTCCCTACCTGTAAAAAGCCATGCAGCCACACAGACCAGAAATGCGGAAAACTGCACCCATCCGGTGGAAACCCACAGACTTGTCTGTTTTGTTACATTTGTGTTAAATACTCCCTGAATGCTCATCAGTGCGCCCGAGATCAGCGCCGACAGAAATCCCCACATAAAAATCCCTCCATATAAGATCCGTTCACCAGTTTTACCGCCATAAAAAGGCGCTGCATATTTCTGCAACGCCTTTCCGGTTTCTTATAGTTTATGTGGTTTTTCTGAAATTATACAAATTTTTGAGATAGATTCTTCCGGAGAATGCAATATGCGGCATCTCATAAAAAGTGGCACTTTCCGGGCAGATTGGGCGGTAGAGGGGATCTGCCACGATGATTCTGGCAGTTTTCAGTTTTTCTTCCATGGCTTCTTCACCGCGGATGACTTCATCTTCCTGGCGGAGGAGTCCCTCTGTGATCTCCAGAGGGCAGAGAAGCTGAACTTTTTTTCTATATTTCTGCTCTATGACAGCTGCCAGAGAGACCATGGTAACCGGTTCACCGATGAGGGTGATGTCCGGAGTGGGGATAAATCCTGACAATGGGCTGTCTTTTTTTCTCAGATAGATCACCTGATCCGGAGTTACTTTCCACAACTCTTCCTGTTCACCGGAAATCTGCGCTCCACTTTTTTCCGCGGAGTTTTCTTTTTTATCCTCAAACGCTTCGCAAGGGCTCTCCGCTGCCTTCTCAAGTGCGTCCGAAATCTCTCCCTCATAGCCTTCCACCGGAGTTCCCACAAGAAATGGTGTCCCGAATTTCTCTCTCAGAACATTGGCAGCCGGGATTCCCACGGAAGATACCACAAGGTTTACCTCCGCCTCACCGGCATGGGACAGATCTTCCAGCGTATCGCCCATAGCCCAGGTGGAAAGGATCTCCCACCCATATTTTTCCAGACGTCTTTTCATGGCATCTACCATCGGCTGGGGGCCAAAATCCAGGGGTGTTACTCCAAGAAGATTTAATTTCCGTTTTCTCTTCTCTGCAGCGCCGGTAAAATGTCTGGCAATCTCAGAGAGTGCCAGCCCTGCTCCATACACATAATCATGCATACCACTGGTTGGAACCGAAAACGCCGGAATCCCTGTCTCGGCCGTAAGTGCACGGGCAAGTCCAGGAAAATCTGTTCCGTTCATAAAGGGAATCGGGGAACTTGCAAGAGCAATAAATTTCGGTTTCAGTTCCTCCGCCACATCTTCGATATCCCGGAGAAATTTCTCATCATTTCCCATGATCGCATCGATATCCGTAAGGCCTGAGATAAAAATCAGGCTGTCCTGGTCATACCAACGGATCTCATCGTGGGTATTATAGGTAGAATTACAGCCAGAAGGATCATGCATCACCGTCATTCCTCCAAGCTCATACAAAGCGGAACAGACACCGGACACGTCTGCCGTATAAATCGGTATAATTCGATATGCCTGTCTCATATGCAGCTTTCGCACCCCCATCCTTTTCGAACGATCAGATCTTCCGGATCTTTTTCTTCATGAAATGCTTCCACCATCAGCTGCGCGGTATGTCTGATTCCGTCGAATCCCCAGAGCCCGCCGCCCTGTACCATATTGACAAAATTCCGGCTTCCGGTAAACCAGGCTGCTTTCTGCCCGATGGCAAGGATTTTTCCAGGCTGCTTCCGCGTACGCACCCGCATCTCCGGACGGACGGTGGAGATTAGTTTCAACTCCGGATAATTCTCCTTCAGCCAGAAAAATACCTCTTTTTCTTCCGGGCTGATACTGTCCAGAAAAACGGACTGTACCTGAAATTCATGAGTAAGGAGAAGCTTTGTAAGTCCCAGTGGCCTTGGATGAAAAAGATAATCCACAGCTATGGGCGTGTCACCGATAATCTGGTGTGCATGGGAAAGAACCTCCTCACATTCCCGGATCTCTTTTTCGATATCCAGGCCCTTGATTTCCCCTGTTTTCCTGTTGTTTTGCTGTTCCAACATTCCCAGCAGCTTCTCTTCCTGTTCCTGTATCTCCTCATAATCAAAACTTCCCGGCAGATACAAAAACGGTCTTCCAAGTCTCCTGGCCTGCTTTTCTGTCCCGAATTTTCCAGCCGGATAACAGTTCAGGATCAGGCTTCCTTCTCCCAGTTTCTGATAATCTTCCCAGGTTTCACAGGCCGGTGTTTCACGGAGGCGGATTCCGTTTTTCTTCAGGAGCCGACAGATATCCGCACCTTCATCCAGCGCAAAGTCACTGCCCAGAACTGTGACACAGCGAGGATCTGCCTCTCTCTCCGGCACGGCATCATACATGGCCAAGCGCAGTTTCTGATCTGGCGTGGGGCCTGTTTTCTGCATGATAGGATCCATGAAACACCGCATAAAAAAGATCTCCGGAAATCTTTTTTCCAATTCTCCGTAGATCCGGTCCAGATCGCTTCCCAGAAAATGGTGAAGACATACCGTAAAAAGCAGCACTGCTTTTGGTTTCTTATCCAGGCGGTTCAGAACGTCCGTTACCCCTTCGATGGTCACATCCTCCAGGTTCCCTCCAAGAAGATCTTTTTCCTCCACGATCACAAAGGAAAAACGGTCTGCCGCATTCATTTCCGCCGCAGTCAGAACAACACCACGCATGCAATTGTCCGCACAGACATAGATCTGCTGTGCTTCCGGGACCAGCATTCCCGTATGTACGATATTCCAGTTTCCGTGGGCCGGGGAATTAAATTCCAGCCCCGGCTGAAAGGGCACCGGAAAAGAAGCTTCTTTTATAAATACTTCTGTTTTTCCCGGAAACTCCCGATCGCCAACTCTTTTTAACATGTGCCATCCTCCCTGCATGCATTCAGGATCTGCTCTGCCAGTGCCCGGTATTCTCCTGCCATCTCACTTTCCGGGTAAGCTTCCAGAAGCGTTTTTCCCTGTTCCTCTGCCTCCAGCACCAGGTTACTTCTGGAAAGAGTTCCTACTACCTGGGTGTGAAAATCCTCTGCCAGCTCCCGGACTTTTTCTTCTTCTCTTGGCACATTCCGCCGGTTCAGGATCAGACCTCCCAGAGATGCGTAGCCTCTGTTTCTGAAGTTTTCCACCGCCATGGCAATGTTCGCTCCTGCATGGATGGCCATGTTTTCCCCGGAAGTGATGATAAATACTTTATCTGCATACCCTTTTCGCATGGGCATGGAAAAACCGCCGCAGACAACATCTCCCAGTACATCGTAGAGAACAATGTCCGGTTTATAGGTCTCATAGGCTCCGGTTTCTTTCAGTTTTTCCAGCGCAGTGATAATACCTCTTCCCGCACATCCAAGTCCAGGTGTAGGGCCGCCGGCTTCTACACAGACTACACCCCCGTATCCGATCTGCACCATATCTGCAAGTTTCAGGTCCTGGCGCTTTTCGTTGTAAAGATCCAGCACTGTGGGGACTTTTTTCCCATGCCGGAGAAGAATGGTGGAATCCGCCTTGGGATCACAGCCAATCTGCATCACTTTCATTCCTTTTTCCGCAAGGGCGGCTGCCACATTGGAAACTGTGGTGGATTTTCCGATGCCGCCCTTTCCGTATACCGCAACTCTTATCATTTTCTGTCCTCCGCTTTTGTGATCACATTGGAATATGCCGTTTTTGCGGAAACTCCCTTGAGACGGCCGATCTTTCCGGATAAGGAGCTGATCACATCCTGTGGCGCATCAATGGCAATGCTGATAATGTTGATTCCTTTTTCCCGGTAGGGGATTCCCATTCTCCCGATAATATATTTTCCCGCTTCGTGAAGAAAACGGTTGATGTCATCGATCACGTCATTGTTTTCCACAATGATCGAGATCAGTGCCACTCTTGTATCCATAACGTCAGACTCTCCTTTCCGGTATGATTCATTGCTGTCAGCAGATTCTCGGCAAAAGTTCCCCGCCTGGCTGCGGAAGTAATGCCTGAGTTCCAATTTCCGTAGTCATGACAACTTTTCCTGGCTGGTCTTCGGTCACTTCGCCGATAATGGCAGCGTCTTTGGAGTACGGACATTTACGCAGTGCTTCCACGATCTTTTCCGCCTCTTCCTTCGGTGCCATGATGACCATACGGCCCTCACATGCCAGATAAAGCGGCTCCAGTCCAAGCATGCCGCAGACGCCTTTTACTTCCGGCGCTACCGGAACCGATGGTGCATCCAGACGGATCCCCACATTGCTCTGTCCTGCAATCTCATAAAGAACCGTTCCCACACCGCCTCTTGTGGCATCACGGATCACATGAATGTTATGAGTTGCATCCATCACTTCTTTTACAGTTCCCCACAGTGGCGCACAGTCGCTTGTCACATCTGCGTCAATGCCAAAATCCTCTCTTGCCAGAAGAATGGTGCATCCATGTCTTCCCACATCACCGGTCACAATGATGGCATCTCCCGGTTTTGCCAGCTCGCCGCCTACCTTCACGCCATCCTGGATCTCGCCCATTCCGGTTGTTGTGATGAACACGCCGTCAACCTGGCCTTTTCCTGCTACCTTGGTATCGCCGGAAACAATACGCACACCGACTTCTTTCGCTGTTTTTTCCATGGCTGCGGCGATTTCTTCCAGCTTCTCCATGGGAAAACCTTCTTCGATCACAAAAGCGCAGGTGAGATACATCGGTTTCGCTCCCATACAGGCAAGGTCATTGACCGTTCCACAGATAGAAAGCTTACCGATATTTCCTCCCGGGAAAAACGCCGGAGAAACGATAAATCCATCGGTGGATACCGCCATTTTTCCTGTCGGCGGAACCAGCACTGCCGCATCATCAGCTGTGAGATCCGGGTTTGCAAAATGTGCTTTAAATACTTCATCAATCAGTTCTGAGGTCTGGCGGCCTCCGGCACCGTGTGCCATGGTTACTGTTTTATTATCCATAATATTCATCTTCTTTCTGTTAATTACAGTCCATTAAACCGGACAGTTAATTTCCATACATAAAATATGCGGAACAGGCTCCTTCATTAGATACCATGCAGGCTCCTACCGGATGCTGCGGGGTACAGACTTTTCCGAACACCTTGCAGTCCGACGGTTTACATTTTCCCTGAAGCACATCGCCACAGCGACAGGCAGGATTTGGTTTGCCTTTGATCGGCGGCACCGCATATTTTTTTCTGGCATCAAAAGCTTCCCATTCTTTCCGGAGCACCAGGCCGGATCCCGGGATCACACCCAGTCCACGCCATTCGGAATCGCAGGGTTCCATCAGTTCCTCGATCAGTGTCTGTGCCTCCGGGCTTCCTTCGCTTTTTACCACGCGCGGATAACAGTTTACAAAGAACGGCTTTCCCTCCTGGAAACGTACCAGTGCAACTGCCAGTGCGGTAAGCAGCTCCTTCGCTGTAAATCCTGCCACCACACCACTGACACCTTCCTCTGCCAGATGTTCACAGAGCGCCGTTCCTGTGATGGCATTGACATGGCCAGGGTAAAGGAACACATCCGCGCTGCCTTTTAATGCCTGATAAGCCTGCGGCATGGTCTTGTTCGCCACGAGAAGGGAATAGTTTAAAAGGCCGTCCTCTCTGGCTTTTTTTACAGAAAGGCATCCTGCAGGTGTGGTGGTCTCAAAACCAACGGAAAGGAATACCACCTGTTCCTCCGGATGTTCTTTCGCATATTTTTCCGCATCTGCCGGTGAATAGACGATGCGTATCCTGGCACCTTCTGCCCTGGCATCTGCAAGGCTTTTCTTTGTCCCTGGTACACGGACAAGATCACCGAAGGTACAGATAGTCGCCTGTTTTTCCAGAGCAAGATAAACGGCCTCGTCAATAAAGCCTACCGGTGTTACACAGACCGGGCAGCCCGGGCCTGAAATCAGCTCCACCTGCGGTGGCAGAAGCTTGCGGATCCCCAGACGGAAAATCTCGTGAGTATGGGTTCCGCAGACTTCCATGATCCGCACCGGCGGCCCCTGATATCCTTCTATGATCTCTCTTGCTGTTTTTTTCTTCTCTTCCATCACAGCAGTTCCTCCATCAGCTGGTCTGTCTCTTCCTCGTCATCGTCAGTGATCTTTGCAATGGCAACACCAGCATGTACCATCACATAATCTCCCGGCTCCAGATCTCCCAGAAGCTGGGCGGAAACTTCTCTCTTTGCGCCGCCTGCGTCTACCACTGCGGTTCCGTCACTGATCTTTACTACTTTTGCTGATAATCCTACACACATACTCTATTTCCTCCTGTTCACATAAGCCATTCCATACGCCGCCTGTCCAAGTGCGATTCCTCCGTCATTTGGCGGGATCAGGCTGTGTTTCAGAACTTCAAAACCTCTTTCTGCAAGTCCGTCATCTACCAGTTCCAGAAGCAGCCGGTTCTGGAATACGCCACCGCTTAATGCCACTTTTTTAATTCCGGTCTCCTGCTCTGCTGCCTCACAGGCTGCAAGGATCTGTTCTGCCAGTGCCCGGTGGAATTCGTAAGCCAGCTTCCCGGAATCTTCCCCTGCCAGTTTTTCCTGAACCAGATGTGCAACGATGTCACCTGTATTTAAAACAAATTTCCGTTCCTCTGTGGATGATGCTGAGGTGCCTGGATTTTCCGGAATATCTTTTTTTTCTGTCATCCACATTTTCAGGCTTTTCACTCTTATATCCACATTTTTCTTCTGTATCTCCTGCGCTCTCCACGCTTCCGCCGCAAACTCCAGCGCTGTGGAAGCTTCCCCCTCAAACGTGGACGCTCTCCGGATCCCCAAGATCGCGCTGACTCCGTCAAAGAGCCTTCCTGCACTGGTGGAAGTCACTGCATTGAGCTTTCTCTGTGCCATCGTCACCAGTACTTTTGCTTCCTGCTCTGTGCAAAGTCCCAGTTTTTGGACAGTATCAAGAGTTTTCTCTATATTTCCTGTATTCTGCCAGATCAGGGAAACTGCGATCCGCCAGCCTTCTTTTGCGGAAACATCTCCTCCCACCTGCACAAAAGGTTCGATACTTCCAATCCTTGTAAATCCCTGATGATCTGCCATCAGGATCTCACCGCCCCAGATCGTCCCGTCTGTTCCATATCCTGTTCCGTCAAAGGAAACACCGATCACTTTTTCCTCGCAGTCGTTTTCTGCCATGCAGGATAAAATGTGGGCGTAATGATGCTGCACTTTCAAAACGGGAAGTCCCAGTTCCTCTGCAACCACTGTGGAATTATATTTGGGATGAAGGTCACAGACCACCACTTCCGGCTGAACTTCCAGAAGTGTTTCCAGCCGCCCTATGGTCTCTTTGAGGGCTTTTACCGTTCGAAGGTCCTCCAGATCACCCACATAAGGAGACGGATAAAAACGGTTATCCACACCAATGCAGAATGTATTCTTAAGCTCTCCACCTGCCGCGATCACCTGTCCCTTCCAGGGTGTGGAAACCATAAACGGAAGAGGTGCATATCCACGGGAACGCCGGATCATATATGGCTCTCCCTTATAAAAATCCATCACCGAATCATCGGCCCGGATCCGGATCTTCCTGTCATGGGAAAGGATGCAGTCACATAAATAAGAAAGTTCTTCCACAGCCTCATGATCGTCTCTGCAGATCGGCGCCCCGGATGTGTTTCCGCTGGTCATCACCAGAAGCTTCGGCATCTCAATTCCATCGTCATAATGAAAAAGAAGAAGCTGCACCGGTGCGTAGGGAAGCATCACACCGACTTTTGGATTCCCGGGAGCGATGCTCTCACAGAGTTTTCCCTCAGTTTCCTGCTTATTTGGCTGATTTATCAGCTTATCCAGCAAAAGGATCGGCTTCTGATGCCCGGTAAGGATCTTCTCCTGCTCCTCACTGACCTGACAGACTTCTTTCACAGTTTCCAGATCCTGTGCCATCACCGCAAAAGGTTTCACCGGACGCCGTTTCAGTTTCCGGAGCCGCTGTACAGCCTCCTCACTGGTGGCATCACAGCAGAGGTGAAAACCACCGATTCCCTTGATGGCCACGATCCCGCCGGAAGCAATGGTCTTCCTCGTATAAGTGATGGCCTCCCGGCCCCGTTCTTCTCTTCCGATGAGATAAACCTCCGGCCCGCAGTCATTGCAGCACACCGGCTGAGCATCATAGCGCCTGGTGTCCGGATTATGGTACTCATCCGCGCAGGACGGACACATGGGAAATTCTTTCATGCTGGTCCGTTCCCGGTCGTAAGGAAGGGAATCCAGGATGGTAAGCCTTGGGCCACAGCAGGTACAGTTGATAAAGGGATGCAGATACCGCCTGTTTTTCGGATCAAACATCTCCTCCTTACATTCGTCGCAGATGGCAATATCCGGAGAAACAAAGATCTCGCCCTTTGTCTTCTCGCTTTCAATGATATCAAACTGCGTAAATTCCTCCGGCTCCTCCACCGGTTCCACCAGAAGCTTCAGGATGGCCGCACGCTTCGGCGGCCTGTTCTCAATATCTCCGATAAAACCGTCCACATCCTGCTGTCTGCCCTGGGCAAAAATCTCCACATAGGGTCCTTTATTGGACACACTGCCACGGATTCCCCTTGCCATGGCATGGCGGCTGACCGTAGGGCGGAACCCCACCCCCTGTACGATTCCGTAAACACGGATCATTTTTGTAATTTCGCACTCCATATGTTCTACCTGCACTTTCCGGATACCGCAAAATGCACCGCATCCACAAACACGCCTGAAAAATCTTTCGTCATCCGCCTCATACAGGGATCTGCAAAGATCACATCATATCTGCCTTTTTCCACCAGCTCCATGTAATCTTCCTCATCTTTTAATGACACATCCCCCTCTTCCAGGAGATCTTTTTCCATGGAAAACCAGCTTGCCACTGTGATCTTTCCGTCACCGCCACGTTTCCGAAGTTCCGCTCTTATGGAACCTGCCATCACCTGCTGCTGCACAATGAGGATTTTTTTCCCCGCATACTCCATATCCGGCACCAGTTCCTCCACCAGCGGATATCCCACCTCATAAGGCGTTCCGAAAGTTTTCTCAAGATATCTGGCACATTCCAGTGCCGCCGGAGAAACCACGATATTTTTTTCCACAGAGGAGGCTTTTTTTACTTCATCAAGCCCATCTCCCATTCCGTAGCAGACTGCCTGGTGCCCCTGAGACTTAAATTTTTCCCGGAGCTTATCTGCCGCCTTCAGGTCACTGACATCCTGTGGCGTCATTCCAAGGATGCCCACCCTGCCCGTCTCCACCGGCAGTTTTTCCCGGGCAAAAACTTTAAAAAGTTCCAGATAAGCCTTCCGTTCTCCCCCGTCATAAAGCTCCATTCCATCGGTATTTACCGCAAGTACCGGAAGGTCTGTTTTTTTCTCGCACATCCGCTTCAGTGCCTGATAATCCGTTCCGATCACGGCGGGCACCGGCGTTCCGATCACTGCCGCAAAGCCTGCCTCCACCTTTTCTGCCGCATCCACAAGTTTGGCAACCAGGCGGTCATCCCGTCCCAGGATGGCATCCATGTCCCGAAGTCCCGCACTGAACACGGCACTTTTTCGCTCAAACCATCTTGGCTCATCAAAACCGCAGACATTTCCCGTGCATCCGCCGGCATCACAGATCACGATGATCCCGCCAAGCTCATACAAAACCGATACAGCGCCTGACTGATCCGGGGCAAAGGGTGTCAGATATTTCCGAAGTCCTCTCATGCTCTTTCCCCCTTTCGCTCATCCTGCTCCACAGTCTCAAGGAGCGCCTCAAACAATCTCCGGACCCCGGCATATCCATAAGGCTGACGGTCCTGATTCCAGACTACGTTGGGCTGATCCGGATGATAATATCCAGCATCCTTACCGATGGTAAAATTCACACCACTCTCTGCCGAATCATAATACAGCATGGTAGGTTCCATATTGGAAAAAATCTTTGTCTCCGGGCTCAGCGCGGCCAGATGCCGTATGTATACAAAATTCTCAGAAGAGATGGTTCCATAGATCTCCGGCACCTGAAATCCATACCGCACCAGTGCAAGTGCCAGCTCAAATGGATCTCCGTTCATGCACTCCCCTACTGCAAAAGAGGCATCCGGACAGACTTCCCGGAAATGTTCCACAGCTGCCTCCGCCTCTTTCTTACAGGATTCCTGGTCAAAAGAAACGCCAAGAACCTGTCCAAGGGCACGGTACTGATTTTCGATCTTATCCATCTGATAAAGCCTTCGAAGCTCAATAAACGGGATCTTCAGCCGATTATGAAAATCCTCTGCCGCAAACCTTGCTTCCGGATGGAGCACCAGATTAAAATTGGCCTGTGACATGGTCTGATATTCCTCATAATTCTTACATCTGGAAATTTCATGAATAATTTTTACGCCTGCCTGATGCAGCAGCTCATAGATCTCACAGTCATCCACCAAGGGTGAAAAAAATCCCAGGAGATTGACTACATTTCCTTTTTTCTTCTGAGGCTTAAGAAGAGAATATAAGGACTGGCGCACATGGACCATGGGCGGCTTCCTGCCCTCACGTGTCAGCGCATACATGTAACAGGGACGCACCGGAATGTCCACTTTTTCCTCTGCTTTCCGACAGACACGTTCCATATCTGTTCCCAGAAGTGCATCCACACAGGTGATACAGATCATCACCACCGACGGTTTCTTCTCACAGCAGTCACAGATCTCTTTTACCGCTTTTGGGATCTTTTTCAGATGACGGCCTGTGACAATATCTGTCTCATCCATCATCAGGTAAAAAAAACGGTCATTATATTCCGGCATGGAACTGATAAGAGAAGTATTTCTTCCACAGCATCCAGGCGCCACGATCAGCATAATGGAATCCGGCACTGCAAGCCCCGCACGTTTTACCCCGAATCCTTCCGCTCCCGGAGAATTGAAGGCCAGTGTTGCCGGAGAACTGTAGATCAGATGCTTCCCGGAGATCATCTGAGGCGGAATTGCTTCCGGTCCAAGCTGTTCCAGTTCTTTAGCTGTTGCAAAATATGCTTTCTTTTTCATACGCCCTCCATCTCCGTTCCTTCACTCTCCAGCAGCTTCCGCGCCAGCGCAAAAAATTTCTCACTGATCTCAGAATTCTCATCACCCTCGATCACCGTTTTCCCCTGATCTTCCCAGCGGATAATCTCGTCGCTTCTCGGGATCTCACCAACAATAGGGATATTGCTTTTTTCCGCAAAAGCCTGCACCTTCTCGGTCTCATTCTCCACATTTCTGTGGTTCAGCACAATTCCAAAGATCCTCGCATAGCTGCGGTCCTCAAAATTCCGAACAGCACTGGAAATATTGTTGGCTGCATAGAGTGCCATCTTCTCCCCGGATGTGACAATGAGAACTTTTTCCGCATAGCCCTCCCGGATCGGCGCCGCAAAACCACCGCACACCACATCACCAAGCACATCGTAAAGTACCACATCCGGCTTCCAGGTTTCAAAAAGTTTCAGATCCTCCAGAAGCTGAAATGTGGCGATAATCCCTCGTCCCGCACATCCAAGTCCCGGCGTCGGGCCTCCTGTCTCAATACAGAGAACACCGCCAAAACCCTCCTTCGATATATCTTCCAGTTTCTCCGGTTCCTCATCTTCTTCCCTCATATAATTCATCACCGGCCGGAGGGGTTCTCCACCAAGAAGATTGATGGTGGAATCCGCTTTTGGATCGCACCCGATCTGGATCACTCTTTTTCCCATAGCCGCAAAAGCCGCCGCCAGGTTGGAAGTCACTGTGGACTTTCCGATACCGCCCTTTCCGTATACTGCTACCTTCAGCATAAAATCCTCCCTTACTGAATGCACCTGCTCCTGCAGGCATTTTACATAAAAAAAGCTCCTTCACCACACAAGGTGAAAGAGTCCCGTATTCCGCTCATAAAGCAGTTAAAGCCACGCTAAATGAACAACAATTCCCGCTCGGATCATACCTTGCCGTCAAAGTCTGTTACCTCTCTATTTGGCTTTCATAACACATCATTCGGATAGAAAAAAATTTGTAATAACATTCATTCCGTCTGAATTTTTCTGTTTTTATTATACAATGGCAGTCATTAGTGAGTCAATTGTAACTCTGGCTTTTTGTACAAAAAAAGACCTCTTGTCGAAATATTTTTAAGCATTTCGACGAGAAGCCTTTTCTCTGATCTGACGGAGCGGGATACACTCCGACATTCCTATTCTCTTCTGGATCCTTACTGAATCGAAACGACGTGATATCCTCGATCCTCAACAACTTTTTTCAGCTCATCATTGGAAATCTCTCTGTCGTAGGAAACCACTGCCTCACCTTTTTTCAGGTTTACCTTGGCTGCCGCTCCGTCAATACGGTTGATGGCTCTAGTGACGCTGGCTACACAGTTCTCACAGTGCATTCCTGTGATCTTCATAGTTTTCTCACCAAGCTTCGTTCCGTCCAGTTTCTTCTTCGGGATTTCCGGTTTGCTGCCGCCTCCACAGCAGGCACCCTCACCTTTCAGATGTTTATATGCGCCTTTTCCGGCAAACAACATAATGATGATAACAACGATGACAACGATTGCATTTGCCATAATGATCTACCTCCTGGTTACTTCTGCATTCCGCTGCAGCCTGAGCATCCGGAGCAATGACCGGAGCATCCGCCGCCACAGCCGTTGGTACGTGTATTACCGGCACAGCCAACACAGCTGAGCCCCTGTTTCTTTCTTGAATAAAGATAACTGATCACAAATATACCATATGCGATCACAAGCGCCAGTACAATAATATCCGCTACTATACTCATATCTGTCACCCTTTCTTTCGCTGCACAGCAGTTAAGACGCTGTCAGCTTCTGATGAATAATTTTGTAAAAAATTCCTATGTTTCTTCAGGCTTATTATAACACAGAAGACCAGGTATTTACATACCCGGCCTCCTTATGTTTCTTATCATTTCCGCTGTTTTCACAGCATCATTTCAAAGTTATCATATGTACCGGATCTTAACTGTATGACCGGTTTACGATTACTCTGCTGCCTGAACAGATCTCTTTGTAACATCGTTCTGATTCTTGTACGGATCTGGTCTGAACAGAAGGAAGAGAATGATTGCCACAAGGATCAGAGCAACGATTGTTCCAATTCCGAAGGATCCGGCACCTGTAACAACAAGACCAATCTGGTATACACAAAGTGTTACAACATAAGCAAAGATGTTCTGGAAGAGAATTGCAAACCAGAACCATTTTCTGGACTGCATCTCATGTGCCATTGTAGAAATAGCTGCAAGACACGGAGAGTCAAGCAGGTTGAACAGCAGGAAGGAGAATGCTGCTACTGCTGACGGGAACCATGCTTTGATCGCTGCACCAACGATCATGGTATCTTCTGCATCATCACCAGCTACGTTTGCAAGAACACCCATTGTACTAACGATGGACTCTTTTGCGGAGAATCCGGAGATGGATGCCGCAACCGGCTGCCATTTACCGAATCCAAGAGGAGCAAAGATCGGAGCAAGGATACCACCAAGGATAGCCATGATACTGTCGTTGCTGTCCTCAACAAATCCGATTCCGCTTCCTGTGCTGCCAATGCTGGAAAGAACCCACATGATAACAGTTGCAAGGAAAAGAATTGTACCGGCTTTGATGATGAAGCCTTTCAGTCTCTCCCAAACGTGAAGCAGAACTGTCTTTGCAGACGGAATATGGTACTGTGGAAGCTCCATTACGAACGGAGCAGGTTTACCGGAGAACGGTTTTGTTTTCTTCAGGATGATGGCAGATACAAGAACTGCTACAACACCGATGAAGTACATCAGTGGTGTGATGAAACCAGCTGCTACATAGTCACCGGTTACATATGCTGTCATGATACCACCCATAAGAGCGATAACAGGAAGCTTAGCACCACAAGGAATAAATGTTGCTGTCATGATTGTTAATCGACGGTCGTTATCAGCCTCGATTGTTTTGGAAGCCATGATTCCAGGGATTCCACAACCAGAGGAGATAAGGAGCGGGATAAAGCTCTTTCCGGAAAGTCCGAAATGACGGAATACACGGTCCATGACGAATGCGATACGAACCATGTAACCGCAGTCCTCAAGGATGGACAGGAACAGGAACAGGATCGCCATCTGCGGAACGAATCCAAGTACTGCACCAAGACCACCGATGATACCATCAGACACAAGGCTTACCAGCCAGTCTGCAACACCGACACCGCTGAGGCCATCAGCTACAACACCCTGGATAGTTCCGACGAAGCTGTCGTTTGTCCAGTCTGTTACCATGGTACCAACTGTTGTTACAGATACATAATAAACGATGAACATGGTAAGGATAAAGATCGGAAGACCGAGGATACGGTTTGTTACGATACGGTCGATCTTATCGGAAACAGTCATCTTATTTCCGCTTCTCTTAACGTTTGCGGAAACAACTTTCTGGATGTACTGATATCTTCCATCTGTTACGATACTCTCTGTATCATCATCTTCTGCCTTCTCAAGGTTGGAAGCGATCTCCTCGATCTTGGACTGAGCAGAAGCCGGAAGGTTAAGACCTTCTTTTACTTTGCTGTCTCTCTCGAGAAGTTTTACTGCATACCATCTCTTGTTCTCCTCAGAGATGTTTGCAGGAACAAGGCTCTCGATCTCGTTTACAGCTTTCTCAACTGCCTTCGGGAACTCCATTTTTTTGGATGGTACTCTGTGCTGGTTTGCACATTTGATTGCCTCATCAACAACCTCTTTAAGACCTGTTCCCTTAAGGGCGGATGTCTCAACGATCGGGCATCCAAGTGCGAAACTTAAGCCTTTTACATTGATGTGGATGTTGTTCTTCTTCAGAAGATCCACCATGTTAAGAGCGATAACAACCGGGATACCGATCTCAAGAAGCTGTGTTGCAAGATACAGGTTTCTCTCGATGTTTGTTGCATCCACAAGGTCGATAATTACATCCGGTTTCTCTTTCAGAAGGTAATCACGGCTGACAACCTCCTCAAGTGTATACGGGGAAAGTGAATAGATACCCGGAAGGTCTGTTACAGTTACATCCTTCTGGTTTTTCAGTTTACCCTCTTTTTTCTCTACAGTAACACCTGGCCAGTTACCAACGTACTGGTTAGCGCCTGTAAGAGCGTTGAACATTGTAGTCTTACCACAGTTCGGGTTTCCGGCAAGAGCTATTGTTACAGACATTTTTCATCCTCCTTTTTTCAGATCAGAGCATGATGCTCTGTCATTTTTCGAAGTTTATTTCTGTTTTACTTCTACACATGCTGCGTCATGCTTACGCAGGGAAAGCTCATAACCTCTGATGGTGATCTCAACCGGATCTCCAAGAGGAGCTACCTTGCGGATATAAACCTCGCTGCCTTTTGTGATTCCCATGTCCATGATACGGCGCTTGTAAGCCGGGTCGCCGGTGATCTTGGAAACAACTACTGTAGAACCTACTGCTGCATCACGTAAAGTCATTTCTCTTTTCCTCCCTGTTCATATTCCAAATCCATATGATGATCTCCGTCTGCTTTCGCTTCCAGAGACCATAAAAACTGCTCATCTCCCGGAGCAGTTACAGTAAAACAGGCCCCTCTGGTCTGTCTGCTGTTCATTTTACGGAACGTGCCGCATTCTTCTTACGGCACTTCACATCCATAATCTATCCTCAACTGTACTTCATACAGTCTTGGGCAAATCTATTACCGGGCGCTGCCGCACACAGTCCGGTTACACCATTATGTGTCTGGCCATTTCCTTATTAACCGCAACTCTGGAATCCTTGATATTTACGATCAGATTGCCGTCAAACTGGGAAATAACGGTTACTTCCGCATTCTCAACAAAGCCAAGACCTGCAAGAAATCTTCTTGTGTCTTCCGCTCCGGAAATACGCTTAATTGTACCGGTATCGCCTGACTGCAAAAATAAAATCGGCTGCATGGAATCCCCTCCGTTTCCTTCTATTAATTAACTCAGTCTAATTAGTTAACCCTAACTCATAGGTTAGTGTATACTAAGTTTTTTCGAATGTCAATCCCCAAAATGAAAAAAGTTAATCAAGATTAAATTTTTATAAAAAAGCATAAAAAGAATTCCTGTATTTTGAGATATTTCTACCTGCCGGACAGGCACTTCTCTTTTTACAGGAATTCTTTTATAATTTTCTGATATTATCTTTTAATGGATCTGATCATCCAGCAATTTCAAAATCAGATTTTCTGTCTCATTGATACCATAACTTGCACTGTTGATGCACAGGTCATAGTTATCCGGCTTGCCCCAGTGGGCTCCACCATAGAAGTTATAATACTTTCTGTGCTGGCTGTCCATCTTCTTTAGGAAGCGGACCGCCTGCTTCATATTCATCTTCCTTACATCCATGACATGCTGGACGCGAAGGGCAAAAGGCGCTGTGATAAACAGACTGATATGTGGAATATGATTATTCTTAAGGATCGCATCCGCACATCTTCCCATAATGATGCAGTCCTCTTTGGAAGCCAGGTCACAGATCAGGTCACTCATGTTAAAAAATACTGCGTCCTGTTTCGGAAGTCCGTGATATCTGTTAAATTCCCGGAACCATTCCCGTGGATCAAACTTATGCTTCTTCTCATATTTATTGAAATCCGCAAAATATTCCGCATCATTGACCGCACCTTTTTCCGCCTCAAGACGTCTTAATACCTGGTCAAAGATCTCCACGTCATAATAGTTGATCCGAAGTTTATCTGCCAGACCGAAACCGATATCATTGCCGGCACTTCCCTGTGTACGGCTGATGCAGATGACCAGATGATCGTCCTCGGAAATTTTTTCCCTGCGCTTGATCATATGATTCAGTGCCACACGTTCCTTATCCATGATATCCGTAGCAACAAAGGTCTCCGGCAGCGTAAGGATCTCCTGAAAGATCTCATCATATTTCTTCATCAGACGGCTTTTTTCGTCTTTATCCTTGATGGTTCTGGCCATGTTACTGATCAGGGCCATCTCGCTTCGAAGAAGATGCCCGTCCGGTTTGGTATACATCAGGGCACTTAAGTTACGGATGGTACCTTCTCTGTCACCGGTAAAGGTACGTCCAAGGGAAGATCCTACGCTTTTATAAACCTCGCCATCCATTTCATAAAGTCTGGTAGCAAGTTCTCTGCATTTCTCTCGAATGTTATTATCCTGCATATTGATCCTCCTCCCTTATAAAAAGAATACCAGCATATCGATGATGAACACCGGTACCAGGAAACAAATGGACCATCCCATGTATCCAAAGAAGGACGGCATGTTGATACCATTTTCGTCAGAAAGTGTCTTGACCATAAAGTTCGGAGCATTGCCGATATATGTATTGGCACCCATAAATACGGCACCACAGGAAATCGCGGAAAGAAGTTTTACAGGAACCGTTCCAAGAGTTGTTGCGATTCCACTTGTAAATCCAAGGGTTCCTGCTGTAGTCAGAAATACCAGATAAGTCGGTGTATTGTCCAGGAAACTGGACAGTGCTCCTGTGGCCCAGAACATCTGGTACGGCTCGGTAATTCCAAGGTTCGGTCCCACTGCTTTCAGAAGCATCAGGGCAGGCTGCATGGTGATAAAGATTCCGATAAAAAGTACCGCAACTTCTTTGATCGCACCCCAGGTAAAATGGTTTCGCACACGGATCTTTTTGTCCGTTGTCTTAAAGGACAGAAATGCGGCTGCCAGGATCAGGACGATCTCAATGATCGACGGGAAGCTTAATGTAACCTCGCCGAAAATATGGATTCCTCTTACATTGCCTGCCGCATCCTGAAATGCCGGCATACCCGGAAGCATACCACTTAAGATAACGCCTACAACGATCATCACAAGGAAAATGATGTTGTGAAGTCCATCGATCTTGAACTCTGTTCCCGGTTTGCTGATGTCCGGTTTACGTCCCTCTGCGATATCTCTCTTGTAAGAGCGCATATCCAGATGATAGAACACAAACAGAAGGATCACCATATTAAAGAGCAGAACCGGAAGAAGGTGCAGGCTCCAGAAGAACGGAACCCCTCGCATGAATCCCATCAGAAGCGGCGGATCACCGATCGGTGTCAGGCAGCCACCCATGTTGGACACCATAAAGATGAAAAAGATCATAATGTGACCCTTTCTCTTTCTCCAGGAATTCATTTTGATCACCGGACGGACCATCAGCATGCTGGCTCCGGTGGTTCCAATACAGCTGGAAAGCAGCGTTCCCAGTGCAAGAAGTCCTACATTTACCCGCGGCGAACCCGCAAAATCGCCCTCAACCGTAATGTTACCGGATACACAGAACAATCCGAATAACAGGATGATAAATGTAAGATAGTCATTAATCACGCACTCAAGTACTGTTTCTGCAGTTTTTCCGGCACCGTAAACAACAGCAAACGGAATAATCATGAGAACGATCCAGAATGCAACCACGATCGGCTGATGTGACTCCCACCACTCACCTTTTACCAGCGGCATCACTGCAACACACAGAAGAAGGCCTGCAAAAGGAATACAAAGCCACACCGGCACGCTTGATACTGTCTCACCGTTTCCAGCCGCCCATACACCCACAGGGCATGACAGGATTACTGTCAGAAAAGTACACATGACGGTTAATAATTTTTTCAAAATATTCACCCCTCACATAAATTTTTTAACCAGTGAAATTATAACATATGGCGTTTTAAAATCAACTGTGTGGATGTGCAATTTATACTCAGATCTGCTCATTTTTTTGTGCATTTTGTTGGTGTGTCGTGACGACTTTTGTTTATTTTTTAACACACAACCAGATTTTTGAATACTGTTTGATATGTCTGTTATATATTTTATATATATATTGATGCTGTGACGTATTTACGTGCTGGCGGGCCCGGGCTTCTCCTATCCGAAACCCTTTTTTTACTGCAGAATACTATTTTCTGTGACGCACAAAAAAACAGCAGTATTTTCATCGACCAGTTATCTGTCGGTCAAAAAATACTGCTGTTCTGTATCTGCTATTTTTTATTTATTCCATGCACTCGTCAAGGATTTCTGCCATCTTATCGATGTCTTCTTTTGTGATCACAAGCGGAGGCACAAGACGGAGAACGTCGCTTCCTGCGGAGATCACAAGGAGACCTTTTGCAAGAGCTTTTTTCACCACATCTCCTACCGGGCGTCCCTTGATCACGATACCCTGCATGAAGCCTTTGCCTCTTCTTACTTCCGCACATTCATGTTTTGCAACCAGTTCGTCCAGTTTTTCCTCCAGATACGGGGTCAAGCCCTGTACATGGGAAAGGATCTGGTCTTTTTCAAAAATATCAAATACCTTGCTGACTGCCGCGCATACAAACGGATTTCCACCGTAAGTGGTTCCATGATCGCCTGGCTTCAGGGATGCTGCCGCTGCTTTCTTATTTAGTACAAAAGCACCTACCGGAACACCGCAGCCAAGAGCTTTGGCGCAGGTCATGATATCCGGCTGTACGCCGTATGCCTGCCATGCAAAATAATGTCCGGTACGTCCCATACCGCACTGGATCTCATCCAGGATCAGGATGATATCTTTTTCATCGCAGAGTTTGCGTAAGCCTTCCAGGAACTCTTTGGTGGCCGGATAAATACCGCCTTCTCCCTGTACGGTCTCAGCGATAATGGCACAGGTCTTATCTGTAACCTGGGCCTTTACACTCTCAAGGTCATTGAAATCCGCAAATTTCACACCGCCCATCAGAGGCTCAAAAGGCTCTCTGTAGTGTGCAGTACCTGTCACGGAAAGAGCTCCGATGCTGCGGCCATGGAAAGAATGGTTCATGGCAATGATCTCATGATCTGCATGGCCATCTCTCTCATAGGCATATTTCTTGGCAGCTTTCAGAGCACCCTCGATGGCCTCTGTACCACTGTTTGTGAAGAAAGCTTTTTCCATATGGCTTGCCTGTACAAGCTTGGCACCTGCATCAATGATCGGCTCATTGTAATACAGGTTGGAAATGTGCATCAGTTTGTCGATCTGGGCTTTCAGCGCTTCGTCATAGCCCGGATAATGATAACCCAGGGCATTTACAGCGATACCTGCCGCAAAATCCAGATATTCCTTTCCTTCGGAATCATAGAGGTGACAGCCCTGGCCTTTTTCAAAAACTACCGGAAAACGGTTATATGTATGAAGAATACTGGCCTCAGATTCTTCCATCAGTTCATTCATGCTCATTGTAATATTTCTCCCCATCATCTTTTAAAATTGCGGTACCAATACCTTTGTTTGTAAAGATCTCCAGCAGTAAGCTGTGCGGGATCCTTCCATCCAGGATATGGACTCTGTTTACACCATGCTCGATGGCATCGATGCAGTTTTTCAGTTTCGGGATCATTCCGCCGCCGACAGTACCATCGGAGATCAGGTTCTCAGCCTCATCTACACGAAGCTCGGAGATCAGAGTGGACGGATCGGAAGCGTCTCTGTATACACCTTCAATATCGGAAAGGAAGGCAAGTTTCTCTGCATTGACCGCCTCTGCAATAGCGCAGGCTGCATCATCTGCGTTAATGTTGTAGGAAGCAAAATTCTCGTCAAAACCGATTGGGAATACGATCGGAAGGAAGTCTCTTTCCAGAAGGTCCTGGAGGATCTTTGGATTGACTTTTGTGACTTCACCTACGTAGCCGATGTCTTTACCTTTGGAAAGTTTCTTTTTGCACTGGAGAAGACCGCCGTCTTTACCGCTGACACCTACAGCCTGAACGCCGAGAGATTCTACTAAAGTAACAAGTTCTTTGTTGACTTTTGCGAGAACCATCTCTGCGATCTCCATGGTGTCTTTGTCTGTTACACGGAGACCGTTTACAAAACGAGGCTCCATGCCGACTTTACCGACCCAGCGGCTGATCTCCTTGCCACCGCCGTGAACGATGATCGGTTTGAATCCGACCAGCTTCAGGAGGACTGCGTCCTTGATGACGTTACGTTTTAATTCTTCATCAAGCATGGCACTTCCGCCGTATTTGATAACTACGATTTTGCGGTTGAACCGCTGGATGTATGGCAGGGCTTCTATGAGAACCTCTGCTTTGTCAAGATATTTCTGATTCACCATATGGGTATCTCCTTTTTTTGAAAAATGATATGGGTTGAAAAAGGTTTTTTTGTTGTATGTTGGACGGATTTCTTTATAAATTATAGTTTTGTCTCAGCTGATAGCTGTGGGATTTGCGAGGAGGGGAAGCACTCGGAGTTCCGAAGGCCGTTTCCCCTCCTCGCGCTCCTCCCCTCCGGCCACGGAGAACGGGCTGTTGCCCGCATCGCGGGCAAAGCGCCTGCTGCGGATATGCTGCCGCAGGCAGCCACCTCCGACGCGCTTTCGCCGAAGGCGAACAGCCCGTCAGTCTGCCTTTGGCGACTGACGGGCAAACTGTCGCGATTTTCCACCAAGGCTTCCGCCTGGAAAATCTCTTCCGTTTGCCAATTGGTTTTCATCAACTAAACTTCCACACACCTCAACTTCCAGGCTCCCGCCCTGAAGTTCCTCACCTTCGTCACTCAGTCTTCGTCAACTAACGTTCAACACGGCACAACCAAGCGTGCCCAACGGAGGGGGTTCTTAGGGGGAGCGTGCGGGCTTCGCAACTCCGAGCTCGCTCCCCCTAAGGGTTTTCTCAGCCTCCAGCATGAGACAAAATTACAACTAAAATCCACCATAAAAAACCGTTCTACAAAGCTCTTACATCAAGAACGATAATCCGCATTGATTTTTACATAATCATAAGTAAGGTCGCATCCCCATGCGGTTGCACTGGCCTCGCCCATCTTCATATCAGCAATGGCTGTCACAGCGTCTTCAGAGAGGATCTTTGTAGCTTCCTCTTCACTGTATCCTGTAGAAACTCCATTTTCAATGATCTTTATTTTTCCTGCTTTGCTCTCAAAGTAGAGATCCACTTTCTCCGGGTCGAACTGGACTCCGGAGTAGCCGAGGGCGCAGAGGATTCTGCCCCAGTTTGCGTCGTGGCCGTAGATGGCTGCTTTTGTTAAGGAAGAGGTTACTACGGATTTACTTAAGGTTACGGCTTCTGCCTTGGTGGCTGCGCCGATGACTTTGACCTCGAAGAGCGCGGTTGCGCCTTCTCCGTCCCCTGCGATCTTTTTGGCGAGGGTTGTGTTTACGTAGTTGAGGGCTTTTTTGAACTCTTCATAATCTGCATTTTTCTCTGTGATCTTTGGATTGCCGGCCTGACCGTTTGCCAGGAGGAGGACGGTGTCGTTTGTGGAGGTGTCTCCGTCAACGGATACCATGTTGTAGGTGTCCTTGATGTCCTCGCTGAGTGCTTCCTGAAGAAGTTCCTTGGAGATGTCCACATCGCTGGTGATAAATCCAAGCATTGTGCACATATTCGGGTGGATCATTCCGGAACCTTTGCACATACCGCCTACAGTTACGGTTTTTCCGCCGATCTCGATCTCTACAGCTGCCTCTTTCTTCTCGGTGTCGGTTGTCATGATGGCTTTTGCTGCCTCAAGGCCTGCCTCGCGGCTTCCCTCAAGCTTCGGCGCCATGGCTTTTACTCCGTTTGCGATACGGTCGATCGGAAGCTGCATTCCGATGACACCTGTGGATGCTACCAGCACGCTGTCTTCCGGGATTCCAAGGCTTTCGGATGCTGCCTTGGCTGTTTCTCTGCAGTAACCGAATCCTTCCTCACCGGTACATGCGTTGGCGATTCCGCTGTTGCAGATCACGGCTCTTGCGCCCTGATGATTGTATACAATGTCCTGATCCCATCTTACAGGAGCTGCTTTTACCACATTGGTTGTGAATGTTCCTGCAGCCACACAGGGAACTTCACTGAATACCATGGCCATATCGGTACGGCCTTTATATTTGATCTCTGCTGCTGTTGACGCTGCCTTAAAACCTTTTGCGGCTGTTACGCCGCCGTCGATGATCTTCATATTCTATGTCTCCTCTCGTCTGAAATCCTCTGTGTTTTACGGGCACATCGGGATCTGTTTCAGTCCTTCGTTCTCGTCAAATCCAAACATCAGGTTCATGTTCTGAACAGCCTGTCCTGCGGCACCTTTTACCAAATTGTCGATGGCGCCCATCATGATGACTCTCTTTGTTCTCGGATCGATCTTGAAGTTTACATCTACAAAGTTGCTGCCTTCCACGTTTCTTGTCTGCGGGCATACATCTTTGTTCAGCACACGTACAAAAAACTCATCTTTATAATATTTGTCATAGGCTGCTTTTACTTCCTCATAGGTAACATCCCTTGTGAGGGAAGCATATGCAGTTACCAGGATTCCTCTGTTCATCGGAACAAGATGTGGGGTAAAGTTGATCAGCACTTCCTGTCCGCATGCGTATCCAAGCTGATCCTCGATCTCCGGTGTATGTCTGTGTGTGGCAACACCATAAGCTTTGATGCTCTCATTTACCTCGCAGTAAAGGTTCGGAACTTTGGCTCCTCTTCCTGCTCCGGATGTTCCGGATTTGGCATCAATGATAATGGTGTTCGGATCAATGAGACCTTCCTTTAATAATGGATAGATGGACAGTGTGGAGCATGTCGGATAGCATCCCGGGTTGGCGATCAGTCGTGCCTTTTTGATGTCCTCACGGTTGATCTCGCAGAGACCGTAAACAGCCTCGTCGATAAACTGCGGTGCTTTGTGCTCGATTCCGTACCATTTCTCATATTTCTTTACATCTTTAATACGGAAGTCTGCGCTTAAGTCGATCACCTTACATTTGGAAAGAATTTCTTCATTAATAAGGGATGCACAAAGGCCCTGCGGGGTTGCGGTAAAGATCACGTCCACCTCATCTGCAAGTGCCGCCATGTTGTCATCCATACATTTGGCATCCACCAGTTTGAAAAAGTTCTGATAAATATCTGCATACTGCTGATCTATGTAGCTTCGGGAACCGAACCATTTGATCTCAACGTCCTTGTGTCCAAGAAGAAGTCTTACGATCTCATTTCCTGCGTATCCTGTCGCACCGATAATTCCTGCTTTAATCATCTTTCACATTCCTCCTCTGCCGTATCTCTTACGGCTTAAGTAAAAAGGCGTTCCTCATATGTCCGCCTTGTCAATGGATAGATTATACATCTTCTCTGCATATTATGCAATAGTCATTTTCTTTGATTTTTCACTGTCTTTTCTGTTTTTCATGTATTTTCTTATAATGTTACCCGTTTTTCGATGCATTTTTATGCAAAAAATTTTTCATATTTTTCAAATTATCTCTTGCATATTTATAAAATCTGGTGTATATTAAGCCATGTCGACAGGACAGCCGAAAATTTTGTTTTGTCACGCATGAATATTTATTCACTCTGGTAAAGTTATAAAACAGCATAATTTTTCCAGATAACGTAAAAAAATTCACCGTCCCGGAAATGTCCGGAGCGATACAAAATTTCAAAAAATCCCAGGAGGACATATATTATGAAAGAAAAAGTTGTTTTAGCGTATTCCGGTGGTCTTGATACCACAGCCCTGATCCCGTGGCTGAAAGAAACATTTGATTATGACGTTGTCTGCTGCTGTGTAAACTGCGGACAGGGAAACGAGCTGGACGGTCTTGAAGAGAGAGCAAAAATGTCCGGTGCTTCCAAATTATATATTGAAGATATTGTTGATGAGTTCTGCGATGATTTCATCATGCCATGTGTAGAGGCCGGTGCTGTATATGAGCATTCCTATCTTCTCGGAACTTCCATGGCTCGTCCGGTTATCGCCAAGAAACTGGTTGAGATCGCACGTAAAGAAGGCGCTGTTGCAATCTGCCACGGTGCTACAGGTAAAGGAAATGACCAGATCCGTTTCGAGCTTGGTATCAAAGCTCTTGCTCCGGACATCAAAATCATCGCTCCATGGCGTATGACAGATCTGTGGACCATGCAGTCCCGTGAAGATGAGATCGAGTTCTGTAAAGCTCACGGCATCACTCTTCCGTTCGATGCAAGCCACAGCTACAGCCGTGACAGAAACCTCTGGCACATCAGCCACGAGGGACTGGAACTTGAGGATCCTTCCCAGGCTCCGAACTACGATGACATGCTTGTATTAAGCGTAACACCGGAGAAAGCTCCTGATAAAGAAACAGAAGTTACCATGACATTTGAGCAGGGTGTTCCGAAAACTCTCAACGGAAAGGCAATGAAAGTTTCCGAGATCATCACTGAGCTGAACAAACTTGGCGGCGAGAACGGTATCGGTATCGTTGACATCGTTGAGAACCGTGTTGTTGGTATGAAATCCCGTGGTGTTTATGAGACTCCTGGCGGAACAATCCTGATGGCAGCTCATGACCAGCTTGAGGAGCTGATCCTTGACCGTGAGACAATGGAAGCCAAGAAGAAACTGGGCAGCCAGTTTGCACAGGTTGTTTACGAGGGAAAATGGTACACACCACTCCGTGAGGCTATCCAGGCATTTGTTGAATCCACTCAGAAATATGTTACCGGTGAAGTTAAATTCAAACTTTACAAAGGAAACATCATCAAGAATGGTACAACTTCTCCATACAGCCTTTACAATGAGTCCCTTGCATCCTTCACAACCGGTGATATGTATGACCACCACGACGCTGACGGATTCATCACTCTGTTCGGTCTGCCGCTGAAAGTTCGTGCAATGAAGCTTGCAGAAGTTAAGAACAACCAGAATCAGAACTAATTTTGCCGGACACGGTTCCGACAGATCATAAAAAAGCCCCGGGAAGCTATCCGAAGTTCCCCGGGGTCTTTTCTTATATATCGCTTCAACCACATACTATGCGAAAGGATTCTTTAATCATGAACACACAGAAAATGCCTCTGAAAAATTCTCTCTGCCTGCTCCTGGCCGCTGCCATCTGGGGAATCGCCTTTGTCGCCCAGAGTGTAGGCATGGAATATGTAGGTCCTTTTACTTTTAACGGCGTCCGTTCCCTGATCGGTGCTGCTGTTCTGGTGCCGGTGATCTTTCTCTTAAACCGCTCCAAAGATACAGCTTCTGCCGCGGCAGATCCCTCAACATCAACAACCACATCTTCTCCATACAAAACCCGCGATCTCTGGATCGGCGGTATCGCCTGCGGCATAGCACTTTTTGCAGCCAGCAACTTCCAGCAGTTCGGCATCAAATATACAACGGTAGGAAAAGCCGGCTTCATCACAGCCTGCTATATTGTCATTGTCCCGATTATCGGACTCTTTCTGAAAAAGAAATGCAGTCCCTTTATCTGGACAGCTGTTGTCATGGCACTGATCGGACTTTATCTTCTCTGCATCACGGACGGTTTTTCCATTGGTCTCGGAGACGTCCTGGTGCTGGTGTGTGCGTTCCTATTTTCTCTGCACATTCTGGTCATTGACTATTTTTCCCCGAAAGCAGACGGAGTAAAACTTTCCTGTATCCAGTTCCTGGTCTGCGGGATCCTGTCCATGATCCCGGCTCTTGTCCTGGAACATCCGCAGATTTCTTCTATCCTCACTGCATGGCTCCCCATCCTGTATGCCGGCATTATGTCCTGCGGCGTTGCCTACACTTTGCAGATCGTAGGCCAGAAAAATGTCAATCCAACGGTAGCTTCTCTGATTCTTTCCCTGGAATCCTGTATCTCCGTACTTGCAGGCTGGGTCATCCTTGGACAGAAGCTTTCCGCAAAAGAGCTTCTTGGATGCGTCATCATGTTCGCGGCTATCATCCTGGCACAGCTGCCGGAGAAATCTTCTGCGAAATAGGCAGATAAACAATAAAGTGCATGAAAAGTTATCACGCTTCTCATGCACTTCTTTTTTATCTTTCATTGGCTTTCACTGCCGCCCCGTGTGGATACTGGCCGGTCACTTCATTTACTCCGCTGCTGCTTCGTCTCTCTTAATAAAGTTATTATAATGCGCCTTGATCTTCTCAAAGCTCTCCTGGCTGATATCGTGCTCCATCTTGCAGGCATCCTCCAGTGCGATCTCCGCAGGAACTCCAAGTCCCTCCAGCATCTTGGCAAGTACGGTGTGTCTCTCATAGATCTGGTTGGCGATCTCTGCGCCCTTCTCCAGAAGTGTCACAGTACCGTAACGGTCCATGGCAATATATCCGTCCTCACGGAGAAGCTTCATCGCATGGCTGACACTTGGCTTGGAAACGCCAAGTCTAGTAGCAATATCAATGGAACGAACCCCTCCGCCCTTCTTCGATAAAACCAGAATTGATTCCAGGTAATCCTCTGCTGACTGTCTGATTTCCATATAAAATCCTCCCTACAAAAATTTAACTCTATATAGACCCTCTAAAGGGATCTGAATTGCATTCTCGCCCCTATTTTACAGGTGAATATTAACTTTTAATATACCGCTTAAAGGATGTTATGTCAAGTATTTCACACATATTTGTCTTGACATTAAAAATATTTTCCCTGATAATACTATCTGAACAATACATCTGTTCTGTAGCAGCCCGGAACTTTTTTCCAGGGGTGCTATCTTTTTGAACAGTAAAAAGAAAGGAGTTTTTTTATGCTCAAAACCCTGCTGGCCCAGGTCAGGGAGTTTAAAAAGGCATCGTTTCTTACGCCTTTTTTCATGATCCTGGAAGTTCTCTTTGAGACTCTGATTCCCCTGGCCATGGCTTCCATTATTGATAAGGGTGTGGAAGCCGGAAATATCGGCCATATCTACCGGATGGGTGGAGTTATGGTAGTTCTTGCCCTGTGCGGACTCTGGTCCGGCGTTATGGGCGGAAAATACGGAGCACTGGCATCCACAGGCTTTGCCAGAAACCTCCGAAAAGCCATGTACACCAACATCCAGACCTTTTCTTTTTCCAACATTGACAAGTACAGCACTGCCGGCCTGATCACCCGTCTTACCACCGATGTAACCAACCTGCAGAATGCCTACCAGATGATCCTGCGTATGTGTACCCGTGCACCGGCCAGCTTGATCTGCGCCATGGTCATGGCATTTCTCATCAACGCCAAACTTGCAAGCATTTATCTGATTGCGGTGATCTTCCTCGGTGCCTGTCTGATCTTTATCATGCGGAAAGCAACGAAATATTTCCAGACTGTGTTCCGCAAATACGATGACCTGAACGCAAGTGTCCAGGAAAATATCGGTGCCGTCCGTGTTGTCAAAGCCTATGTCCGTGAAGACTACGAGATCAGCAAATTTCAGAAAGCCTGTAACAAAGTATACGAAATGTTCTTAAGTGCCGAGAAGATCGTTGTTATGAACATGCCTCTGATGCAGTTTACCGTTTACGCCTGCATCCTTGGAATCAGCTGGCTTGGTGCCAAAATGATCGTAGGCAGCACACTCACCACCGGTGAGCTTATGAGTCTTCTCACTTACTGCATGAACATCCTCATGAGCCTGATGATGCTCTCCATGGTTTTTGTCATGGTCACCATGAGTATCGCCAGTGCAGAGCGTGTTACAGAAGTTATCAATGACACTGCTGATATTACAGACCCGGAAAATCCTGTAACAGAAGTTCCGGATGGAAGCATTGTCTTTGATCATGTGAACTTTAGCTATAAAAAAGACAGTCAGGAGCCTGTCTTAAAAGACATCAACGTTTCCATCCGCTCCGGCGAGACCATCGGAATCATCGGCGGTACCGGAAGTGCAAAATCCAGTCTTGTCAACCTGATCAGCCGTCTTTATGACGTAACGGACGGTTCTGTTCTGGTGGGAGGCATCGATGTCCGCAAATACCACCTGGAATCTCTCAGGAACCAGGTTTCCGTTGTACTTCAGAAGAACGTCCTCTTCTCAGGAACCATTCTGGAAAATCTCCGCTGGGGTGACAAAAACGCCACGGAAGAAGAATGCCGCCGTGCATGCCAGCTTGCCTGCGCCGATGATTTCATCGAAAAAATGCCGGATAAATACAATACTTTCATTGAACAGGGCGGTTCCAACGTTTCCGGAGGTCAGAAACAGCGTCTCTGTATCGCCCGTGCTCTTCTGAAGAAACCGAAGATACTGATCCTGGACGATTCCACCAGTGCGGTAGATACTGCCACAGACGCAAAAATCCGCCGTGCTTTTGCAGAAGAGATCCCGGATACCACCAAGCTGATCATCGCCCAGCGTGTTTCCAGTATCCAGAATGCAGACCGCATCATCGTTATGGACAACGGCGAGATCAACGGATTTGGTACCCATGAGGAACTTCTTAAGACCAACGCCATTTATCAGGATGTATTCAATTCACAGACCGGCGGTGCCGGTGATTTTGACGAGGGAGGTGATCCGGCTTGAAAAAACAGAACATGAAAGGTCCGGGTGGTCCTGGACCGAAAGGCATGGGAGCGCCGGAACAGCCAGGAAAACTTCTGGGACGCCTTTCCCGTTATATTTTTAAGAACTACAGTATCCATATCGTGATCGTGGTGATCTGCATTTTTGTCAGCGTTCTTGCCAATGTACAGGGAACCATGTTCATGAAAACCCTGATTGACCAGTATATCACGCCTCTTCTTAAGGCAGATACACCGGACTTCGGGCCTTTAACTGCTGCAATCGCACGTGTGGCATGTTTTTACGCCATCGGTGTTATTGCCACCTATACTTATAACCGTATCATGATCAATGTTTCCCAGGGAACTTTACGTAACCTCCGAAACGACATGTTTGCAAAAATGGAAACACTTCCCATCAAATATTTTGATACCCACGCACACGGTGATATCATGTCCATCTACACCAACGACATTGATACCCTGCGCCAGATGATCAGCCAGAGTTTCCCACAGCTGCTTTCCAGTGTGATCACCATTGTCAGTGTTCTTGTAAGTATGCTGATCCTCAACGTTCCGCTTACTTTCGTGACTCTGCTTATGGTTGCCATTATGCTGACTGCCAGCCGGAAACTTGCGGGCCTGAGCGGAAAATATTTCCTGGAACAGCAGACAAACCTTGGTATTGTCAACGGCTATATCGAAGAGATGATGGAAGGACAGAAAGTTGTCAAAGTCTTCTGCCATGAGGACGAAAGCATCCAAAAATTCGATGAGCTGAACGACCAGCTTTTTGCCAGCGCAGACAACGCCAACCGTTTTGCCAACATCCTGATGCCTGTAGTTGCCCAGCTTGGAAACGTCAGCTACGTGATCTGTGCCATGGTTGGCGGTATCCTTGCCATCAATGGCATCGGAAACTTCACTCTTGGCGGACTTGCCAGCTTCCTGACTTTCAACAAGAGTTTTAACATGCCCATCAACCAGGTCAGCCAGCAGTTCAACAGTATTGTTATGGCCCTTGCAGGTGCCAAACGTATCTTTGATCTTCTGGATGAGAAATCCGAAGTGGACGAAGGCTACGTTACTCTTGTCAACGCAAAAGAGGAAAACGGCGTTCTCACCGAATCCGAGAAACGTACCGGCCGCTGGGCATGGAAACATTTCCATAAAGCTGAGGGTACCACGGATTATATCGAGCTGAAAGGTGACATGGTTCTGGAGGATGTGGATTTTGGTTATAACTCCAACAAGATCGTTCTTCATGACATCAACATGTATGCACAGCCGGGCCAGAAGATCGCTTTTGTAGGATCTACCGGCGCCGGAAAAACCACCATCACCAACCTTCTGAACCGTTTTTACGACATTCAGAAAGGTAAGATCCGTTACGACGGCATCAATATCACCAAGATCAAAAAAGACGATCTTCGCCGTTCCATGGGCATCGTTCTTCAGGATACCAACCTGTTCACGGCAACCGTTATGGAAAACATCCGCTACGGAAAACTGGATGCCACAGATGAAGAGGTCATCGCCGCAGCAAAACTTGCCAACGCTGACGGTTTTATCCGCAGGCTTCCACAGGGTTATAACACCCTTCTCCGTGGAAACGGTGCAAACTTGAGCCAAGGCCAGAGACAGCTTCTCTCCATCGCCCGTGCAGCTGTTGCAGATCCGCCTGTCCTGATCCTGGACGAAGCCACCAGTTCCATTGATACCCGTACCGAAAAACTGGTACAGGATGGTATGGATAAGCTGATGGAAGGCAGGACAACCTTCGTGATCGCCCACAGACTTTCCACAGTACGCAACAGTGACTGTATCATGGTCCTGGAGCAGGGACGTATCATCGAGCGTGGTTCCCATGAGGAGCTGCTTGCTCAGAAGGGCCGGTATTATCAGCTGTATAATGGCTGATCCTGGCCTCCCGGTTATTTCCGGGCAAAAATATTTCAAGGCAGAAAAAACATGCAGGGTACATCTTTGTGGGATGGCTCTGCATGTTTTATTTTTCCGTAATCTTTCTTCCATTTTATCTCTGCACTTCTTCTGATGATTCTTTTATGATATAATTTTTTCGTTGATTTTTTAGAAAGGGGTTTCTGCTGAATTCTGAATTACAACAAAATTTCAGAACTACGGCGGATTAAATTCAAATATATGAAACAGGCTGAAGAATATTATTACGGCAGAATGCCGAAAGATAAACAGAACGTGTACCGCGCAATGCTTCACGGACTTATGGAACTTTCCGACGAATTTCTGATCCCACAGGTGCCTACTACCGACGGAAACTGGCTCTATGATGTGTTTTTCCAGCTGAGACTGGATCATCCGGAGATTTTCTGGGCCGTGGGGTTCAAATACCGCTATTACAAAGATTCCCCAAATCTGATCCTGATCCCTGAATATATCTTTGACAAGAATAAAATCCGGGAACACCAGAAAGCTCTGGGTGCCCGCGTAGACAAGCTTGTACGCCCTGCCATGAAGCTTTCCGAGTGGGATAAGGAAAAATATGTCCATGACTTTATCTGCGAAAACATCCGCTATGACAAGCTGAAAAAGCCATACTCACACGAGATCATCGGGCCTCTTGGACACGGCGTAGGCGTCTGCGAGGGAATCGCCAAATCTGTAAAAGTGCTCTGCGATGCCCTCGGTGTCTGGTGTATCATCGCCATCTGCGGAAACAATCCGGAAAAAGGGATCAAATACCGCCACACCTGGAATATTGTCCGGATTAACGGACAGTACTATCACCTGGATGCCACCTTCGACAATACTCTTGGCAAAAACGAGGACGGCTCTGTCAGCATCCGCTACGATTATTTTAATCTGGATGACAAAAACATCTTTCGTGACCATGAACCACTGATCGCTCCTGCCCCCACCTGCCCGGACGGAAGCCACTTCTACTACCGCGAGAAAAAGCTGTCCTTTACCAAGCTGGAAGACGTCTACAAACGCGCCCTCCAGGCCGCCAAAAAAGGCCGAGAATTCACGTTCCACTGGAGAGGCGGTTATCTCACCCGTGAGATCCTCTCCGACCTCGTAGACCAGATCCAGGCCGCCGGAAAGACCCGGGAGAAAAAAGCCATCATCACCCTCAACTGGCCCCAGGCTGTGCTCCGTTTTCACTTTGTGGAGCAGCAGGCGGAAGGGAAAGTATTTATTGAGGAAGTGAATGAGGGAGAGAAATTGTAATTTGATTTAAAAAATTTTATAGAGCCCAAATGCCACAGATCATTACCGATACATCTGTGGCATTTTATTATGAGTATTATTCTGAAAATACAAAAGACCTTCTATAAATCAAATTTACAGAAGATCTCTTAATAAGTGCGGATAACAGGACTTGAACCTGCACGGTCGCCCACTGGTACCTAAAACCAGCGCGTCTGCCAATTCCGCCATATCCGCATATGCAATTGTCACCATCATTCTGTCTGATGGTAAAAAAATAACGGAAAGCAAATGCTTTCCGCTAATGAGGCATCGGGGATTCGAACCCCGGACAACTTGATTAAAAGTCAAGTGCTCTACCAACTGAGCTAATACCCCATAAAAAAGGACTGGGCTAGCTGGATTCGAACCAGCGAATGCAGCAGTCAAAGTGCTGTGCCTTACCGCTTGGCGATAGCCCAATGGGCGAAGGGTGGATACAGGGATTCGAACCCTGGGCCTCCAGAGCCACAATCTGGCGCGCTAACCAACTGCGCTATACCCACCACAACGTGCCTGAAGGGATTCGAACCCCCGACCCACGGCTTAGAAGGCCGTTGCTCTATCCAGCTGAGCTACAGACACATGCTCTCTTTTCAGAGAAGCGGGTGATGGGAATCGAACCCACGTATCCAGCTTGGAAGGCTGGTGTTCTACCATTGAACTACACCCGCATGCTTGCGGTAATAAGTTTACAGCAGTCGGGGTGACAGGATTCGAACCTGCGGCCTCCTGGTCCCAAACCAGGCGCTCTAGCCAAACTGAGCCACACCCCGATGTACCATTTACTTATGGTCTTTATTAAGTTTTTGTCGCTGTTGCTTTTCTCTCTTGCCTGACGACAAGTGATATTATATTATAGCTTTTTACAAATGTCAACACCTTTTTTGAATTTTTTTAAAAAAACTTTTTTTCACGTTTTTTCCGTCTATTCAAAGGTTTTCCTGTCATTTGCGACTTGCTTATGGTATCATAATCCTGATAATAAAGTCAAGAAGAAATTCTGGAAAATTAAGGAGATGTTTTTATGGATATAAAGTTATTTCAGCAGAAGCTCAATGAAATCTGCACCATCGCAGAGGAGAACGGCAAGCAGCTCTCCCAGCAGCAGATCCGTGAGCATTTCGATGAATCTGACCTGAACACTTCACAGCTTGTAAAGATCCTGCAGTATCTTAAATTAAAAGGAATCACTATCGAAGGTGCCGATGAAGCGGCCAGCGCTGCGGCGGCAGCAAATACCTCCTCTGAATCCGGAAGCGAAGAAGAACTTCCAGGTACCCGCGCTGCCCTTACCGCTGAGGAACAGGCTTACCTCAACGATTATATGGAAAGTTTTTCCCCGGAAGGGCTTGATTCCGACGATCTTGCTTCCCTCTTCCAGGCCTTTGCAAAGGGTGACACCGCTGCCGAAGGTGCTCTGACCCAGTTCTACATGGCCCAGGCAGCCCAGATGGCCGCTGAACTGAACTGTGAGGAGATTTACCTGGCTGACCTCATTCAGGAGGCGAATCTGGCCCTTCTGGCGGCTCTTAAGGAAACAGAACCCCAGCAGAAGAACGACACCTGGATGCGCGGCCGTATCCGCAGTGGAATCCTCCATGCCATCGAGGAACAGACCCAGCAGAAATTCCGTGATGACTATCTGGTATCCAAGGTAGAAAATCTTGAATCCGCGGTAAAAGAGCTCACAGACGATGACGACACCACCAAATTCACCATCGATGAACTCGCCGTAATCCTGGATATGAATGTGGACGAGATCCGGGATGTGCTTCGGCTTACCGGGGATGATAAATAAGATCTTATATTATAACGAAAAAGCCTCAGTACATGCATAGCACCAACAACTTACCTGCTGCCTGTGTTATACCTGTCCTGAGGCATTATCATTCTATAGCAATTCTGAAAATTATTTTTTCTCATACTGCTCGATCATACATTGATGTTCTTTTTTATCCTTATCATAATTAATCGCTACAAGTAAAATATCTCCTGTGTACTCCAAAACAGAATCTGGATACTTCCTGTCTTTAATCTGCTGCATTGCAGTCTGAGCGTTCTGATTCCACTTCAATTCAACTACAAGCGCCGGATAATCACTTTTATATTCCGGCTTCGGAATAAATACAAAATCTGCAAATCCACGTCCTGATGGCAGTTCCCGAACCGGCTTGAAATAATACTGCATAGCGCTTAAATATGCAATCGCCAGCACACTGCTTAATGAATTTTCGTTATGACACTGAATAACGGAAACATATTCATTATGGATTTTTTCTATCTGTGCAGCTACCACCGGACAATCCATTTCCAATGTTGCATCCAACAGCTTCTCCGATTCCTGCTGAAAAAGGATCATTTCATTCCAGGCTTTACTTTCTACCGCAGTTGTCAGCTCCTGCCTGATCTCTTCATTGGGCACAAATGCCGTTTTTCTGGTCTGGTCATAACCAAGATATCCCAAATGGATCATATAGGTCAGTACATCATCTCTGCTCTTTATATTCTCTGTATCATTTTTGAATGTCGCTGTATTGACTTTCACAGATGCACCGGACAACATTTCTATGATCGATGTTTTCAATCCATCATAATTCATATTAATAAGAGGCACGATCGCTTCATAGGACGCTGTTTCCGACCAGTAACTCTTAAATTCACCTTTAAGCATCACGCTGACTACTGTTCTCGGATTATAAACCTGACAGTCCTTCAAAAGATATCCATCATACCATCGCTTCACTTCATGAAAATCCTGTTGATATTCTTCCGAAAGATTCCGCACCTCATCTTCTGTAAATCCGATATACGGTGCAAGATTGCCCGCACTTAACATTGTAAATTCATCAAAATTATTAAGCGCTGACTGTGTTGTTTCTTTTTTTATCGGGAGAATACCTGTAAGATATGCAAGTTGGATATATCTGGTTGGTTCCGTTCCTTTGAACATTCCCCTGAGAAAATTAATATACTCTTTCTGCACTTTGAAATTCGCCGCTGCATCTCGGATCAGAACATCCCACTCATCAATGATCACAACGAATTTCTGCCCTGTTTTCTCCCGGATTCTTGAAAGCGCATCTGGCAAAGATATCTCTTCTGATGGTAACACACATGGATAAATCGTTCTCAGCTCATCCAGTATACTCTCTGTGATAAATGCAACAATGTCATCTGCCTTTGCACAATTTGCCAGAAACCATTGAACATCTATATGGATTAAATCATATTTATTAAGATGTTTTCGGAAATCTGCTGCCTTACTGATCTCCAATCCTGAAAACATTTTTTCGGAATCCGCTCCCTTGCTGTAATACGCAGTAAGCATATTCGCCGTATAGGATTTCCCGAATCTGCGCGGACGACTGTTACAGATATAGGCATCCATAGTATCCAGAACAGTATTTGTGTACTCCAACAATCCTGTTTTATCCACATATATCCTGGAATTCAGTGCTACCTGAAATGCGCTGTTATCCGGATTTACAAATCTTCCCATTTATGTCCGCCCCTTTCTGAAACTATATACTATATCCCCGTACTTCTTGCTTTACAGTATATCGTAATCTATTCTGCATCGTCAATGGCTGTTGTCACAGAGTGTGACATCCTCTCCTTCTGCCTTATAAAAAAGAGGCTTCGATCCAATGTAAACATTCAAAGTATACATTGAACCTGGCCTCTTTTGTATGATATAAATTATCTGATTGTACTTACTGGACAATGAAATAATACGGAACTTCCATAACTGTTCGCTGATCTTTTGTTACGGTGATAACAAGCCGGTAGCTGCCGGAGCCTGTAATTCCTCCGAGGGAAAATTTATTCCAATAATTTTAGTTCATATGACGCCTGTAAATATTGTACAGGCGTCTTTTTGTTTGTCGCAGAGTATACAACTCTGCGGCATTTCTTTTTTTCTATATAATACTTCTTATTTATAAGTACCGGATCTCCACATCCATCCCGCCGTTTCCGTCCGTTTCCAGAACTGCATAGCTGGGTCTTCTGCCCCGTTGCCTTGGGAAGGCCAGGCTTCCGGGGTTTACAAGAAGAATTCCGTCTTCTTTTTCCAGGACCGGCACGTGAATGTGTCCGAAAAATGCCGCATTGCAGCCACGCTGTTTTGCAGCATCTGCCAGCTGGTCAAAAGCCATGGACACACCATAATAGTGACCATGTGTCACCAGTACCTTATTTCCTTCAATGTCGATCACATCTTCTCTTGGAAGATCGGAGAAAAAATCATTATTTCCGGATACAATGCTGCAGGGACAGTCTGCGAGGGCTTCGATATAAAATTCTCTGCCTTCCACGTCTCCACAATGCACCAGCATGTCAAAAGGAGCTTCCCGGTTTACTGCGATCTCCAGGTTTTCATCTCTTCCGTGGGTATCGCTCACGATCAGCACCTTCATACAAGTTCTTCCTTTATAAGGCGAAGGGCTTTTCCGCGATGGCTGATCTTGTTTTTTTCTTCCATGGAAAGTTCTGCGGAAGTGCAGCCATATTCCGGAAGATAAAAGATCGGGTCATAGCCAAAACCGTTCTCGCCTTTTTCCTCGTATCCAATGCGGCCCTCCATGGTGGCACGGACCGTCTTTCTTCTGCCATCCGGGAAAGCCGCCGCAATGGCACAGACAAAACGTGCGGTGCGTTTCTCATCCGGTACACCTTCCAGACGTTCGATCAGGTTCGCGTTTTTGATATGATAGGAAGTGTCCTCTCCCATGTAACGTGCGGAATAGATTCCCGGCTCTTTATTCAGATAGTCGATCTCAAGGCCGGAATCATCTGCCAGAACGATCTCACCGGTCATTTTGCAGATGGCCTCAGCTTTGATCATGGCATTTTCTTCGAAGCTTTTTCCATTTTCGTCGATATCCGCATGGATTCCGGCATCTTTCAGGGAAAGGATCTCAAGCTGGGGATCCGCAAGTATCCTTCGGATCTCCTTCATTTTCCCCTCGTTTCCAGTGGCAAAAATGATCTTTTTCATTCTTTTATACTTCCTTTCTTCGGCGGACGTGGTCCAAGGAACTGGTAATAGTAGGTTTTCATCATTCCGTTATAGATCTTACGGTTCTTGTCTGCTTTTCGGCCGATATCATTCTCTGCCTTGTCATAGGCGGTGATAAGATACATGGACCAGCGATCCAGGCGCTTATAGCTCTCGCCGATCTCACGGTACAGTGCCGGAAGATTCTCTTTTTCCTCGATTCGCTCACCATAGGGCGGATTGGTCACAATAAAACCAAACGGTTTGGAGTGGCGGAGTTCGCTGACCGGTCTCTGCTGAAAATGGATCAGTTTGTCCACTCCTGCCATCTTTGCATTGGCCCGTGCTGCCTTGATAGCTGCCGCATCGATGTCAAAGCCCTGGATATCCGTCTCAATATCAAGATTTACCCGCTCTCTGGCTTCTTCTCTTGCATCTTCCCAGCATTCCTTCGGGATGAGATGTTCCCAGCTCTCAGCCAGGAAGTGGCGGTTCATTCCAGGTGCCATATCCGCTGCCATCATTGCCGCCTCAATGGGAAAGGTACCACTTCCGCAGAAAGGATCCACGAGAATACGGTCTTTTTTCCACGGGGTCAGCATCAGAAGTGCGCTGGCAAGTGTCTCTGTGATGGGTGCTTTCACGGTCATCTGGCGGTATCCTCTCTTATGAAGAGATACGCCGGAAGTATCGATCCCGATCAGGGCCACATCTTTCATAAATGCCACACGGATTGGGAATTCCGGACCGTCTTCCGGGAACCAGGAAATTCCGTAGATGCCTTTGAGACGTTCTACGATGGCTTTTTTCATGATGGACTGGATATCGGATGGGCTGAAAAGTTTACTCTTGATGGAGTTTGCCTTGGCTACCCAGAATTTACCGTTCTTCGGTATGTAATTCTCCCATGGGAGAGCCTTGGTCTTCTCAAAAAGTTCGTCGAATGTCTCGGCTTTTACTTCGCCTACTTTCAGAAGGACGCGTTCTGTGGTGCGGAGGAACAGATTGGCGTCTGCCACACCCTGGGCGTCTGCCTCAAAAGTTACTCTTCCGTCTTCCACTTTGGTCACTTCATAACCAAGGTCCAGTATTTCACGTTTCAATACCGCCTCTGTTCCGAAATGGCAGGGCGCTGTTAATTCCCACAGATTCATAAAGTGATCTCCCGTACTGTATTTCCTTCAAAGTCTTTGATTGTAAAAATTCCGTTCTCAAGGATTGCGTAGGTTGGCGGGTTGCCTTCCTTTGGAATGGATACGGAACCTGGGTTCAGAAGGATATAATTTCCCATGTTTTCTGCTTTCAGCACATGTGTATGGCCGTGGATCAGGATGTCGCCGTCCATCATTGGCGGAAGGTTATCTTTGTTGTAGATGTGACCGTGTGTGGCGTACAGAGTTTTTCCGTCGATGGCGAGAATGCAGTAGTCTGCCATCACCGGGAAGTCAAGGACCATCTGGTCTACCTCTGCCTCACAGTTTCCGCGTACTGCGTAGATCTGATTTTTTCTTTCATTTAAAAGGCGGATGACTTCCTTCGGTGCGTATTCCTTCGGAAGGTCATTTCTCGGACCGTGATAAAGCAGATCTCCCAGAAGTACCAGTCTCTCCGCCTTCTCTTCGTCATATGCTTCCAGCATTTTCCGGCAGTAGTATGCCGAACCATGTACATCGGACGCGAACATATATTTCATAATCTTTTCTCCTTGTGGTTTGTGTCATTTTTATTCCTGTTCTTTACATTATCATGATTTCCTTTAAAATACAAGCACAAGCCATTGCCAGTCATGCATTCGTAATCCCCTTCGATGCTGGTCACGGAACGAACAGTGATTCCGTTTCGATGCCGCCCTGCGATTTCCCGTTTCCTCTGATCTATTACTCTGTTTTATCCGCTTACAAGATTCCGGCCTCTGTAGGCTGCAAATCCGCCGATCACAGACCGGGTGCGGCAGCCCGCTCTTGCCAGGCTCCGGGCGGCCTGCATGCTGGCACCACCGCGGTCACAGTAAAGGATCAGGATCTTATCTCCTGGAAACTGGTACTTCTGCTCCTGTTTTTTCTCAAGATATTCTTCCAGCTCATGGTATGGAATGTTTACTGCGTTCCGGACATGTCCCTTTTTGTAGGAGACCGGGTCCCGGAGATCTATGATAACCGCGTCACTGCGCTCCACATAATAATCTAGCATTTTTGCAGAGATGGTTTCGATCTGAAACATGGAAAAAAATCTCCTCTTTTTGCTATATTATATGGAAGCTTCTGTGGGAATGTTCCCTTATATGTATGGAAGCGGGAGAAAGCCATCGCTGACTTTTTCCCGCTTTTTTCAGTCCTGCTTAAGACTTCCTGAATATTTAGTATCTGTCAGATTCTCTGTTCTTTTCAGAATCATATTCATCGGATGTTTTGTTTCCGTAACTGTTGCCGTAGCTGTTTTTGGAACTGTTTTTAGAAGAATTTCTGGAGCTGTTTCTGGAACTGTTTTTTCCGCAGTTTCTGGAATCACTTTCCCCGTAATTTTTTCCCGCATAATTGGACTCATTTCTGTCTGTTTCATAATTTTTCGCCATTTGAATTACCTCCTGATGAAGTTGATTTTTGCGGCTTTCTGAAGCTTTCTGCCGCTTTTTATTACAGGAAATAGTATCCCAAAAAGTTTGGAGATTATTCGCCAAAATGATATTGCTTTTTTTTCCAGTTTATATTATAATCATTCTTGTAAAAAGAATTTACCCTTCAAAAATTTTTTTTACATAACCCCTTATTTAATTATTTATACTCCCCTCGAAACACCCGGTAGCTCCCCTACCGGGTGTTTCTCTATGCAAAGAACAGGCCGCCGGAACGACCTTATCATTGTCGTTCCGGCGGCCTGTTTTTTATCCATTGATGGGGTTCACATGCACCATGCAGTGCTTTACGTCTTTGAATTTATCTTCGATGGTATGATGCACATTTTCCGCAATATCATGTGCATCGTTGAGGGATATTTCTCCTGCCGCCGCGATCTCGATATCCACGTACATTTTGGATCCGAAAAGGCGGGTTCGAAGAAGATCCACTCTTCTGACGCCCGGCACCTTGAGGATCTCACGGCGCATCGATTCTTCGGTTTTTGCATCACAGGAGTGATCTACCATCTTGTCAATAGCATCCCTGAAAATATCGATCGCAGCTTTGGCGATCATAAAGCAGATCACGATACTGGCAACAGGATCCAAGATGGGGTATCCCAGTCTTGCTCCGAAGATACCCACAAAGGCTCCGATAGAGGAAAGCGCATCAGAGCGGTGATGCCATGCATCTGCCATCAGTGCTCCGGAATTGATCTTCTTCGCAGCACCTCTTGTGTACCAGAACATCCACTCTTTTGTCACGATGGATACCACTGCCGCGATCAGCGCAAGGGTTCCAGGGATGGCGATCGTTCCTCCGGATGTACTTTTTACAATATCACGGACACCGGTAATGCCGATGCCAAGACCTGTTACAAGCAGCATCCCCGCAAGAACAATGGAAGAAACGCACTCCATTCTCTCATGTCCGTACTGATGCTCCTTGTCCGATTTTTTTGCAGAAAGACGGACACCGATGATAACAATAAAGGTACTTCCCACATCGGATGCAGAATGGATCGCATCGGAGATCATCGCTCCGGAATGTGCCGCAATACCGGCGATAAGTTTAAATATGGATAACAGCAGATTTACTAGGATACTGATCCCGGACACCTTCATCGCCGTCTGCTGTTCCCATGAGCTTTCTTTATCTGTGTCGTGTATAATCGTTTCGTTTTTTGTGTGTTCCATAAACAGGACCTCCTTTTGATTAGCATATGATTCTGGTCTTTCTTATGGCACAACATTTTCCGTGAAAAAACCGGCGGTTCTTTCACTACTCGCTGAAGTGCGATTTCCGCCGGTGTTCTTTCTTATCTACATAGGGATCTCCCAGTTTCTACCTTCTGTTCCATCCATATTTTTGCAGTAAAAAAGACATACCTGCGAAACATACACTGTCCCGCAGATATGTCTGAAATTCTTATCTCGTAAACATATCCGCTGCCGCTTCCTGCGGCCCGGCCCCACGCCCTCAGAATAAAAAACTCCAAAGGCATCGCCTGCTCAGTTTGTACTGTTGATCTCGCATCCTGTTCGAATGTAATGCAGTGCAAAGAGAATTTTTGCAGTCTTGCGGGTCTTCCGCTTGACTTCCAGCAAAGAATACACCATAAATCCCTTGTTAGTCAAGCCAAATATGAAAACCGGGAGCAGCTAAATCCGCTCCCGGTTAAGTTTACGATCTGTATTCAGTTGGAATGATCGATTATGCCTGCGGGCCAGCAGCAACGAGTGCTTTACCAGCAGCATTTCCTTCATATTTAACAAAGTTCTTAACAAATCTTGCAGCAAGATCTTTAGCCTTTGTCTCCCACTCTGCAGCGTCTGCATATGTGTCACGTGGGTCAAGGATTGCAGGATCTACGCCTGGAAGCTCTGTCGGAACCTCGAAGTTGAAGAATGGGATCTTCTTTGTCGGAGCTTTAAGAATAGATCCGTCAAGGATAGCATCGATGATACCACGAGTATCTTTGATGGAGATACGTTTTCCAGTTCCGTTCCATCCTGTGTTAACGAGGTATGCTTTCGCACCGCTCTTCTCCATTTTCTTAACGAGCTCCTTAGCATATTTTGTCGGGTGAAGCTCAAGAAATGCCTGTCCGAAGCAAGCGGAGAATGTAGGAGTAGGCTCTGTGATTCCACGCTCTGTACCAGCAAGTTTAGCTGTGAATCCGGAAAGGAAGTAGTACTGTGTCTGCTCCGGTGTCAGGATAGATACTGGAGGAAGTACGCCGAATGCATCTGCGGACAGGAAGATAACTTCTTTAGCTGCCGGTGCAGAAGATACCGGGCGAACGATGTTCTCGATGTGGTTGATCGGGTAGGAAACACGTGTGTTCTCTGTTACGCTCTTGTCAGCAAAGTCGATCTTTCCATCTTTATCAAGTGTTACGTTCTCAAGAAGAGCGTTTCTCTTGATCGCATTGTAGATGTCCGGCTCAGACTCTTTGTCAAGGTTGATAACCTTAGCGTAGCATCCACCCTCGAAGTTGAATACTCCGTTGTCATCCCAGCCGTGCTCGTCATCACCGATCAGGAGACGCTTAGGATCTGTGGAAAGTGTTGTTTTACCTGTTCCGGAAAGACCGAAGAAGATTGCTGTGTTCTCTCCGTTAAGGTCTGTATTTGCAGAGCAGTGCATGGAAGCGATGCCCTTAAGCGGCAGATAGTAGTTCATCATAGAGAACATACCTTTCTTCATCTCTCCGCCGTACCATGTATTTACGATAACCTGCTCACGGCTTGTAATGTTGAACATTACAGCTGTCTCAGAGTTAAGACCCAGCTCTTTGTAGTTCTCAACTTTAGCCTTGGATGCGTTGTAAACAACGAAATCTGGCTCAAAGTTCTCAAGCTCCTCAGCTGTTGGCTGAATGAACATGTTTGTTACGAAGTGTGCCTGCCAAGCAACCTCAACGATGAAACGGATAGCCATACGTGTATCTTTGTTAGCTCCGCAGAATGCATCTACTACGAAAAGTCTCTTGTTGGAAAGCTCTTTCTTAGCAAGATCTTTAACTGCAGCCCATGCTTCCTGAGTTGCCGGATGGTTATCGTTTTTGTACTCATCGGATGTCCACCAAACTGTGCCTTTGGAGTTCTCATCCATAACGATATATTTGTCTTTAGGGGAACGTCCTGTGTAGATACCTGTCATTACGTTGACAGCACCAAGCTCGCTGACCTGACCTTTCTCAAATCCCTCAAGCTCCGGTTTGGTCTCTTCCTCGAATAATGTCTCGTAAGAAGGATTGTACACGATCTCAGTTGTTCCGGTAATACCATACTTTGTTAAATCGATTTTTGCCATCTTAACATTTACCTCTCTTCTTTAATAGTAATTATGATAGCCACCTACTTTTGCAGGTTTTTGTCATCCTGCCATAGGAATTGGTCATTCCAACATCCCTATCCACAATTATACATAAATTGTACGTAAAAGCAACCAAAAAAATTCATTTTCCGCAAAAAAATGATAAATCTTTAACAGTATATGCCTCATATCCGACGTATCTTCTCTGTTATCCCTGTTTTTCAATAAACATCAGAACAAAACTGATCAGAAGAAGCACACTGGAGACCCAGATTGCCTGAAACCCCAGATGCAGGGAAAGATTTCCTCCACACCCTGCTCCAAGGGCAAAAAACAGAATGATCCCAAAGTAATAAAGAGCCTGTTTCAGCTGCTCCGGTTTCCGGTCGCGAAGATAAACAGACAATGCCGCCGTACCGCTTCGTAAATTTCCGATACACATGGTGCTTGCGTAGGAATAGCCTCCTACCTTCCGGAAGGTCTGTACCTGCATGGCGCAGGAAAAAGATACCAGTGCGGTTGCCAGCATATCCAGTTTTCCCGGCATAAATCCCACCCCAAAAAGGATCAGGATCTCGATCAGCAGGATCATCTGCCTCCAGTGAAGTTTTTTTGCATATTTAAAAGTACTCTGGATCCGCTCCGCAGCTACCACGCCGATGGCAAAAGCAAGGATCGGAAACAGATATCTTAATCCTTCTCCCCACTGTCCTGTCATAAAATTCTGGCTCATCAGCACCACGTTACCGGTCTGGGCGTTGGAAAACACCTCATCTCTTGTAAAATATGTGTAGGCATCCTGAAATCCGCCGGACATTGCCAGAAATACACTTGTAATGAAAGCTTCTGACATCTGTCGGTCTGCGTTCTGCAGCTTTCTGCCTCCTGAAACCACTCCAAATCACTCCCGTCATTGATTTTTTTCCTCGGGTGTATTATAGTTTGCTCAGAAGCAAATGTAAAAAGTATTATTAATATCGTAAACATATTAAAATCATATCACAGGATGGAGACTATACATGATCACTTACGACTACTACCGGATCTTTTATTATGTAGCCCAGTATAAGAGTTTTACCAAGGCAGCACGGGCTCTTCATAACAACCAGCCAAATATCACCCGCTGTATGAACAACCTGGAACAGGAGCTGAAATGCACTCTTTTTCTCCGCTCCAACAAGGGAATTGCCCTTACACCGGAAGGCCGCCAGCTCTACGAACACGTTGCCCTGGCTTTTGAACAGCTGAGTATTGGGGAAGAGGAGATACGACAGAACGGGGAGCTGGAGCATGGCCTGGTTTCCATCGGTGCCAGTGAAAATGCCCTGCGTCTGATCCTTCTGGAAAAACTGGAGCTGTTCCGCGAACAATATCCTCATGTGCGCCTGCGCCTTTTCAACCATTCTACTCCCCAGGCTGTACAGGCACTGAAAAATTATGCGGTGGATTTCGCCATTGTCACTACTCCGATCTCCATCCGCAAGCCTTTACAGAAAAAAAGCCTCCTGCGTTACCGGGAGATTCTTGTGTGCGGAAGCAAATATAAGGATCTGACCACTGCTCCTATCAGCATCCATGAACTTCAGGATCTGCCTTTTGTAGGTCTTGCGGAAGGGACCAGCACCAGAGAAATGTATATGAATTACTTTATGGAAAACCGTGTCTCTTTTCATCCGGATATTGAGGCTGCAACTACAGACCAGGTCCTTCCCATGATCGTCCACAATCTGGGAATCGGTTTTTATCCGGAACCTCTTGCCCAGGAAGTGATCGATGACGGGAAGGTTTTTGCCCTTCAGCTTAAGGAGCCCCTTCCACAAAGAGAAGTCTGCTTAGTCACAAACAGCAGTACTACCATGAGTACTGCTGTCAAAAAAGCTATTGAATTTATTGCGTAAATAGTTTACTGCTCCACGGTTCGCTCGATATGCATGGCAAGATATCCGATCTCGATGGGATCCAGCTTTTTGCCAAGACTTTTCCCCAAGCTCTCGCAGACATCTTCTGCGATCCTGTAGGATTCCGGATATTTTTCTTCTATATAATCATTCATATCCAGTTTCAGTGTCTCCCCTGTGGAGACACGGGCTACCATATATTTGATGTGATTCATCATACGGTTGTAGGACAGGGAGATGACGTCAATCTTTTTTCCTGTGGCCATCTCGATCATGGCGATACATTCCCGGACAGTTCTTGCTGTCTGCATGGCAACGGACACCTTCTCATCTCCAAGTGCGGAGTGAATGTGAAGGGCAACATATCCCACCTCGTGATCATCGATCTCAATATCCATCCGCTCTTTCAGGATTTTCTTCAGAACTTCCGCCACCTTGAATTCGCTGTAAAAAAGCACCTTGATGTCGTCCGTCAGGGGATTGCTGATCTGCTCATGGTTCCGGATACGCCCCACTGCAAAAGAAATATGGTCTGCAAGTGGAAACAGGATTCCCTTATCTATGGTGTCCCCGAAAGTTTTTTCCGCTTCTCTTAAGATCTCATCTGCGATCTCAAGGAACTCCGGCGCCACACTTTTTGCCAGCTCTTTTGCCGAACCGCGTTCTGTCTCCTGAGCCAGTCTGTAAAGGGTGCAGCCGGAAGGCATCTCAAAACGCTGGCTGACCTTTTTTCCGAATCCCACACCTTTTCCCAGAAGCACATATTCCTGGTTTTCTTCCATATTTATGGCAATGACGCCGTTATTGTTCAATACCTTGCTCACTCTGTACATCTTTTTTCCCCACCATCTTTATATATCCTGCTGCTTTTCCACATTCTACCTTATTTTTTTCACCATCTGCCCCGGATATTCTGTCAGCATTTCTGTCTGCAGCTGTCGATTTTCTTTATCGTAACAGAATCTGTCTTTCGTGTAAAGCTCTTCTGACGGACAGTTGTTTTCTTTGCCACAGAAAAAGCGCGCCCGGGCATTAGGCGCGCTTTTCACAAAACCAATCCTCTATATTATTGCTGAAAAATTTCCTATTCTTCCACAGTCTCCACTGCGAACAGCGGCTCTCCCGCCTTGATCTCTCCGTTTGCCAGAAGGCGTACTCTCTGGTTGTCTTCGATCTCTGTGCAGAGGATCGGGGAACATAAGGACGGAGCATTTTCTGTGAGATACGGGATATCGATCTTCATCAGTGGTTCGCCTTTTTTCACATGCTGTCCCTGCTCTACCAGGATCTCGAAACCTTTTCCTTCCAGTTTCACGGTGTCGATTCCGATATGGAGAAGCATCGGAAGATCTGTATCTGTCTGGAATCCGATAGCATGTTTTGTGTCAAAAATAAACTCTACCTCGCCGTCTTCCGGAGCACAGATCACCGGATCCTTCGGTGTGACTACGGCACCTTCTCCCATCATTCCTTCCGCAAAGCCTTCATCCGGCGCTGTGGAAAGATCTGCAGCGATACCGGTTACCGGGCTGTAGATGATGGCAGTTTTGAGGACTTTTTTCTCTGGCTGAGTGCTGGATGCGGATGGCTGAACATCTGCTGTAGACTCTGCATCAGACTGACTCTGGTTTCCCGCATTGTCTGTCTCTGCATTCTTAGCACCTTCAAAATACTCATTGGGCGCAGTCTCCAGATAATCCTCCAGTTTGGATTTGATCACAGTTACCTGCGGACCATAGATGATCTGGACACCCTGGCCTTTTTTCACGATTCCTCTGGAACCTGTTGTTTTCAGAATGTCGTCGTTGACTCTTGAAGAATCATGGACAGTGATACGAAGTCGTGTTGCACAGCAATCCACATCACTGATATTTTTCTTTCCGCCAAGACCATCTGTGATGGCTTCACTTACCAGATCTGCGGATGCGCTTCCTGCTGCTCCACTGTCTTTTCCAGCTTCTTTTCTTGCGTTTACATCTGCTTTTGTGTAGAGCTTTGTTTCCACATCGTCATCTTCACGTCCCGGAGTCTTGAAGTCGAACTTTTTGATCAGGAAAGTGAAGATCACATAGTAAAGAATGAAGTAAATAATACCAACCGGGATGATTCTCAGCCAGCTTGTCTTTGCATTTCCCTGAAGGATTCCGAACAGGAACAGATCCAGGAAACCGCCGGAGAAAGTAAGTCCTACTGCAATGTTCAGCATATGCGCGATCATATAAGCCGCGCCTGCAAGAACAACCTGTACTGCGAACAGTGCCGGGGCTACGAACAGGAAGGAGAACTCCAGCGGCTCTGTAATTCCTGTGAGCATACATGCCAGTGCTGCGGAAAGAAGAAGTCCACCTGCTGCTTTTTTCTTCTCAGGCTTCGCACAGCGGTACATGGCAAGGGCTGCTCCCGGAAGACCGAAGATCATGAAAATGAACTCTCCGGAAAAATATCTTGTTGCATCTGCGCTGAAATGCGCTACATTTGCAGAATCTGCAAGCTGGGCGAAGAAGATGTTCTGTCCGCCCTGTACCATCTGGCCTGCAACTTCCATAGTTCCGCCTACAGCTGTCTGCCAGAATGGCATATAAAATACGTGGTGAAGTCCGAATGGGATCAGCGCACGCTTGATAATACCAAAGATCAAAGTTCCGATATAACCGCTGCCTGTTACAAGGCCGCCCAGAGCATAAATACCATTCTGAACTACCGGCCATACAAAATACATCAGGATTCCCACAAACATATATACAATGGTGGAAATGATCGGCACGAATCTGGAACCGCCGAAGAAAGAAAGTGCGTTTGGAAGCACGATCTTATGAAAACGGTTGTGCAGTGCCGCGACACCAAGACCAACGATAATACCGCCGAACACACCCATCTGTAAGGACTGGATGCCGCAGACAGAAGTTACGGTACCTTCCAGAACGCTTTTTGCGATCTGTCCGTCTGCTGTGATCTTGTCATTTACTACCAGCATACCATTGATGGCTACGTTCATAACGAAGTAAGCGATCAGTGCGGAAAGAGCTGCTACCTCTTTCTCTTTTTTTGCCATACCGATGGCAACTCCTACTGCAAAGATCAGGGGCAGGTTATCAAATACCGCACTTCCGACTTTGTTCATGATGATCAGGAGTGCATTTAAGATGGTTCCGTCTCCCAGGATCTTCTGAAGTCCATAGGTTGCAATGGTCGTCTCATTTGTGAAGGAACTGCCGAATCCAAGAAGCAGGCCTGCCACAGGAAGGATTGCGATGGGGAGCATAAAGGAACGTCCCACACGCTGCAAAACTCCGAAAATCTTGTCTTTCATGTTTTCTCTCTCCTTTTCTTTCGACGTTCTGGAGAGGAATCTTTTAAGTGGGCAACAAAAAAAGACACCAACCCCCATAAACGTCAAATAAAAAATAATAACATTTATGACTGGTTAATGCCTGCTTATCAGTTACACACCAAATCTGAAATACACTATACGGGTTTTACTCTTCTGTGTCAAGGAGTAAATTGCATTTTCCTGAAATTTCCTTATCTTGACTTTATTCTTTCTTATGTTAAGATAAACATAGACTGTCTGACAGCAATGTTTTCGACGCAGTCAGACCACACATTTCATAAAAAACGGAGGTACTTTTTCGATGAATACCATCAAGAAATTCATCCACTACTATGGCCCGTACAAAGCGGTCTTTTTTATTGACCTGATCTGTGCGGCCGTTATCAGTCTGGTGGATCTTGCCTATCCCCAGATCCTTCGTACGATGACAAAAACACTCTTTACACAGGATAAGGTTATGATTCTTCATGCCCTCCCTGTGATCGCAGTTTCTCTTTTTGTTATGTACATTGTGCAGAGTCTCTGCAAATATTATGTCACCTATCAGGGACATATGATGGGCGCAAACATGGAGCGTGATATGCGCCGGGAGCTTTTTGACCATTATCAGGAGCTTTCTTTTTCCTATTACAGCCGGAATAATTCCGGCCAGATGATGAGCAAGCTGGTCAGTGACCTTTTTGATATTTCCGAGTTTGCACATCACGGACCTGAGAATCTTTTTATCTCTCTGGTAAAAATTGTCGGTGCTTTTATCTTCCTGTTCTTTATCAACAAGAAGCTGGCACTGCCGCTGATCATCCTGGTGATCGTGATGTTTGTTTTTTCTTTCCGCCAGAATGCAAAAATGCAGGAAACCTTCATGGAAAACCGCCGTAAGATCGGTGATGTGAACGCAAGTCTTCAGGATACACTTTCCGGTATCCGTGTGGTGCAGTCTTTTGCAAATGAGGACATTGAGCGGGAGAAATTTAAAAAAAGCAATGAAGCGTTCCTTGTTTCCAAAAGGGATAATTACCACTGCATGGGCGGTTTCATGAGTTCCAACCTGTTTTTCCAGGGGATGATGTATCTTGTGACTCTGGTTTACGGCGGTTATCTGATCGCCCAGGGCGAGATGCAGGCTGCGGATCTTGCCATGTATGCCCTGTATATCGGAATCTTTATCAGTCCGATCCAGATCCTGGTGGAACTTGTGGAAATGATGCAGAAAGGTCTTTCCGGTTTCCGTCGTTTCCTGGATGTGATGGAAACGGAATCGGAGATCAAAGATGCCGATGATGCTGTGGAACTTAAGGATGTGAAGGGTCATGTATGTTACGATCATGTTTCTTTCCATTACAGCGATGATGAGACTCCTGTACTTTCCGATATTTCTATCGATATCCCGGCTGGAAGATCCATTGCCCTGGTGGGACCTTCCGGAAGCGGAAAAACCACGATCTGCTCTCTTCTGCCAAGATTTTATGATGTGACCGGCGGTTCCATTACTGTAGATGGAAAGGATATCCGTGGGCTGACTCTGAAAAGCCTTCGAAGCCAGATCGGTATGGTGCAGCAGGATGTTTATCTTTTTGATGGAACCATTAAAGATAATATTGCCTATGGAAAACCAGGTGCTACTGACGGTGAGATCATCAAAGCCGCCAAATGTGCAAGCATCCATGATTTTATCATGGAACTGCCGGATGGATATGACACTTATGTAGGCGAACGAGGCACCAGACTTTCCGGCGGACAGAAGCAGAGGATTTCTATTGCAAGGGTATTCCTTAAAAATCCTCCGATCCTGATCCTGGATGAAGCTACCAGCGCACTGGATAACGAAAGTGAACGCTGGATCCAGAAGAGCCTGGAGGCGCTTTCGAAAAACCGCACCACGATTACGATTGCTCACAGACTCTCTACTATTCGCGATGCGGATGAGATCATTGTGATCACGGAGGATGGTATCGCTGAAAGAGGCACTCATGCTGAGCTGCTTGCTCAGAATGGGGTGTATGCTGCATATTACAATATGTAAAAAGATACGAGGGAGGCGCTTCGCTGTCCCACTGAGATTATTATGGAATAAAAATAAAAACTGCTGTATATCTTATCAATAATGATGTAGATATATAGCAGTTTTTTATTTGTCACTTATTTTTTCAAAAATCCGATCCGCTATTACAGCAGATAAACCGGAAGTTCATCCTTGATTCCTACCGGCTGGTTGTTATCCGGCTCGTCTTTTTTGGGGGTGAGGAATTTGGCCTGGAGTTCGTCGGCGTTTTCTCCGGCGATGACATTCTGGGCTACGGTTCCTGTTGTGGATTCTGCGGCGGCTGTTTTCTTTGTGGCTGTTTTACGTGTTGTTGTTTTTCTTGTGGTGGTTTTCTTCGCTGTTGTTTTTGTTGTGGCAGTTTTTTTCGCCGGGGACTTGGCTGCTGTTTTCTTTGCAGTTGTTTTTTCTGCTGCTTTTTCGGTTGCTTCTGCCTTAACCTCAGCCTCTTTTACCTCTGTAACTTTCTCTTCTGTCTTTGCTGTTTTCTCTGCATTTACTGCTCTTGCGATGCTTGCTTTACCTACTGACACGATTCATTACCTCCTCTGCCAATGCTATGTATTCTTTTGCGCTGCGGCTGCTTTTTTTGAATTCCACAACCGGTTCACTGCTGTCCTGAGACCATTCGATGGAGCTGTCCACACGGATAAAAGATTCGAAAAGGTAGATCCCTTCCATCTCTTTCAGAGTCTCCATGGTCTGCTTGAAATAATTCTTTCTGGCATCCGCCTTGGTCACCACAATCCCCAGAACCTGAAGCGCCGGAGCGATCTCTCGGACTTCGTTGAGGAAATCAAACATATTTGCAAGACCAAACATGCCCCACGGACTTGCCTCCACCGGAACCAGAACGTAATCCGATGCACATAAGATGTTCATCACCCAGCCACCAAGAGTCGGCGGCGCATCGATGAGAATATAATCATAAACACCGGAATCCTTCACCTTCTGCAGACACTTCCGAAGGATAAACTCCCTCTGCCACTTTGTAAAAAGCTCATACTCCACAGAACTCATCAAAGTGGAAGACGGCACCAGATCCAGATTCTCATACTTCGTATGCACGATAAAATCACTGAGATCCGACTGATGCCCGATGGCATAGTAGAGATTCTTTTCCCCAGCTGCCATCTTCAGAACTTCCTCTTCATCAAAAAAAGAAAGGGAAAGATTCAGCTGCATATCGCCATCCACAAGAAGAACCTTCTTCCCCATACCGGCCAGTGCCGCACCTACATTGGAACAGCTGGTAGACTTCCCGCTGCCGCCCTTATTATTCGCAAAACAAATCGTCACTGTATTTCCCATCACAGCCTCCCGACAACACAAAATCGTAAATCACTAACTTTCCCTTATTATAATATAACGCTCCCCCAAAAACAAGCATATCCCCCATAAAACCACAAAATCTGGCAAAAAACTCTCACATAAAACAACAGCAAAAAAAGAATCTTGTTGCAGAATAATTTCCTACACAAAAAGCAGCAGGCTTCAAATCTTTCCGAAAGCCTGCTGCTAAACTTCATTCATTTTTATTATTTTACGATAAAGGATTTTCTCTTACTTACAACATCAAAGATAACGGCTGCAAGAAGAACCATACCTTTGACAACCTTCTGGATATTCTGGTCAATACCCATGATACTCATACCAAGGTTCAGAACACCCATAAGGAGGGCACCGATGATAACACCGGGAACTGTACCGGTGCCACCATAAGCAGAAGCACCACCGATGAAGCATGCACCGATCGCATCCATCTCGAAGTTTGTACCTGCCTGTGGGTTGGATGAGTTCAGTCTGGCCATTGTTACCATACCTGCAATACCTGCCAGAAGGCCCATGTTCAGGTAAGCAAGGAAATAAACCTTGTTTGTATCAATACCGGAAAGCTTTGTTGCCTTCTCATTGCCGCCAACTGCGTAAAAATAACGACCTGTTGTAGTCTTGGAAGCAATGTATGTATAGATTGCGATGATCACTGCAACCCAGAGAAGGGAATTCGGGATACCTTTGTACTGAGCAAGTCTGAACATAAATGCAAGAACAACTGCACAGATCAGAACCATCTTCACTGCAACACCACCGAAAGCCTCAACACTGTAGCCTTTCTTTGCACGGTCTGCACGGTTTTTCATAACAAGTGCAACATAGACGATGCAGACAATAATGCCAACTACGAAACATGTTCTGTTAAATCCTTCACCTCCACCAAGGAAGTCCGGAATATAGTTATTGAACAGAGCCAGATAAGCATTCGGCATCGGAGCCAGGGTCTGTCCTTCCAGAACTACGTTGGAAAGGCCACGAAAAGCAAGCATACCTGCCAGAGTAACAATAAATGGAGGAATTCGTACATAAGCGATCCAGAATCCCTGCCATGCACCGATGGCAATACCTACAAGAAGCATCACGATCATAGTGAGATACGGATTCATACTGTTGAGAACCATCATCTTACCACCGACAGCAGCAACAAAGCATACAACAGAACCAACTGACAGATCGATGTTACCACCTGTTAAAATACAGAACAGCATACCGGTTGCAAGAATAAATACATATGCATTCTGGGCTACCAGGTTATTTACATTCTGCGGAAGAAGCATAACGCCCTTTGTGTTCACAGAAAACATGATCACAACAAATACCAGAACAATGATCATGGTATATTTTTTTAATATTTCTGAAAAACTAATCTTTTTCTCCATCTTCTTACTCTCCTTTACCTGACTTCACGATCCTGGACATGATCAGCTCAGATGTAGCTTCCTCACCGCTTACCTCGCCTACGAATCTGCCCTCGTTCATGATATAGATTCTGTCTGACATTCCAAGCACTTCCGGAAGCTCAGAAGAGATCATGATCACAGATTTTCCTGCTGCGACCAGGTCATTGATGATACAGTAGATCTCATATTTGGCACCTACGTCGATACCTCTTGTAGGTTCATCCAGGATCAGAATATCCGGCTCTGCAAACATCCATTTTGCAAGAAGGACCTTCTGCTGATTGCCACCGCTCAGGTTTCCGACATTCTGCTCAACTGTCGGACATTTGGTTTTCAGTTTCTTCCTGTATTCCTCAGCAACTGCATATTCTTTGTCCGTATCGATCACTTTTCTGTTACTGATGCCCGACATGTTTGCAAGTGTAGTGTTCATCTTTATGGACTTGGAAAGGATCAGTCCGTTTCCTTTTCGATCCTCTGTAACATAGGCGAGCTTGTTGTCAATAGCCTCCTGAACTGTATTCAGCTTCACTTCTTTTCCATTCATGAACACCTGTCCGGAAATCTTAGTTCCATAGCTCTTGCCAAAAATACTCATGGCCAGTTCTGTACGTCCTGCTCCCATCAGTCCTGAAATACCGACAACCTCGCCTTTATGTACTTTAAAGGATACGTTATTTACCACCTTACGTTCTGTATACAGCGGATGATAAACATTCCAGTTTTTAACCTCCATGGAAACATCGCCGATCTTTACATTTGGACGTTTCGGGAAACGGTCTGTCATCTCACGCCCAACCATTCCCTGAATGATCCTCTGCTCAGAAAAATCGTCTTTCTTTTTATCCAGTGTTTCAATGGTAGATCCATCTCGGATAACTGTGATCTTATCTGCCACATAGGAGATCTCATTTAATTTATGGGAAATGATGATAGACGTCATTCCCTGCTTCTTGAATTTCAGAAGAAGATCCAGAAGAGCTTTGGAGTCATCTTCATTCAGTGATGCGGTAGGCTCATCCAGAATGAGCAGCTTTGCATTCTTTGCAAGTGCCTTTGCGATCTCAACCAGCTGCTGTTTACCTACGCCAATATCCTTGATCAAAGTTCTGGAGGATTCCTCCAGTCCCACAATTTTCAAATATTTGTCTGCTTCTCCATAAGTTTCGTTCCAGTTAATGGAAAAGCTTTTGCCTTTTTCATTACCCAGGTACATATTCTCACCGATGGTCATATACGGGATCAGAGCAAGTTCCTGGTGGATAATTACAATTCCTTTATGTTCACTGTCCTTGATGGTATTGAACTTACAGATCTCACCATCGTAAATAATATTTCCTTCATACGAGCCGTACGGATATATACCACTTAATACATTCATTAATGTAGATTTACCGGCACCGTTCTCACCTACCAGTGCGTGGATCTCGCCTTCCTCAACCTGGAGATTAACATTGTCCAGTGCCTTTACACCTGGGAAAGTTTTGGTGATATTTTTCATTTCCAGAAGTATCTTAGCCAACTTAATTTCCCTCCCTTTCCACTGTTCATGCAGGCGGTTATGATCCCCGCCTGCATATGATAAAGTTCTGTTCTTAAAAATCCACTTATTTGATCTGATCCTCTGTGTAGTATCCGGAATCGATCAGGACCTCTTTGTAGTTATCTGTTGTAACAACAACCGGGTCGCAAAGGTATGTCGGGATGACACCTGTTCCGTTGTCATAGGATTTTGTATCGTTTACTTCCGGCTCCTCACCTTTCATGATGGAGTCAACCATTTTTACTACTGCAGATGCAAGAGCTCTTGTATCTTTGAATACGGACATTGCCTGTTTTCCTGCTACAAGGTTCTTAACGTTTGGTGTGTCACAGTCCTGACCGGTGATGATCGGATATTCTCCTGTGTAGGAAGCTGCCAGTGCATTCTCAACACCAAGTGCCGTGGAATCATTGGAGCAGAGAACTGCGTCAAGATTTGTTCCGTCAGAGTAGTTACCAGCGATGATGGTATCCATTCTGTCCTGTGCTTTTGCACTGTCCCAGTTAGCTGTGGCAACCTGCTCGAACTCTGTCTGACCGGATTTTACTACCAGCTTTCCGTCATCAATGTATTTCTTGAGAACATCCATTGCACCACCGAAGAAGAAGTTACAGTTGTTATCACCAGGATCTCCTGTGAACAGCTCGATGTTGAATGGTCCGTCCTGATTGTCAAGATCCAGTGCATCTACCAGGTACTCGCCCTGTTTCTGACCTACTTTGTAGTTATCAAATGTTGCATAATAGGTTACTGCGTCGGAATTCATAAGAAGACGGTCATAGGAGATAACCGGAATTCCTTTTTCTTTGGCCTGTTTCAGTGGCTCGCCAAGGCTGCTTCCATCGATGGATGCCACAACCAGAAGGTCGCATCCGTTTGCTACCTGGTTCTCAAGCTGGGAAACCTGTGTGCTTACGTCGTTGGATGCGTACTGAAGGTCTACTTCATATCCTGCTGCCTCCAGCTCTTTCTTCATGTTCTCGCCATCCTGGTTCCATCTCTGGAGATCCTTAGTCGGCATGGTAACACCGATCAGTTTCTTGTCTGCTGCCTGTGTTGTTGCTGCCGGAACTACTACCATACCAGCTACCATTGTTGCGCAAAGAAGTGCAGATACCATTTTCCTTTTCATTGTAAAATCCTCCGTTTCATTATTTGTTTTTGGAATCACGTTTCCTTTGATGATGTTACTATAGCACAGGACAATCTGGACATAGTTGGCAATGACAGAGACATTTTTTTGCAAAAGAAAAATGCCTTGCACGAAGCAAGACATTTTTGCGCCAAAAATCTGCTATTGATTTTTGTCATAATTGTATGTTATTGCACATATGGATTCCTGTTATTCTGTATCATAATCCGTATTGAGATACACCTCATCTCTTCTGTGGAACCCTCCGTCTATGATCACCTCATCAATATTATCCCTGGTAACTGCTACCGGCTCCAGCACCTTCGCCGGGACATCATAGCTTCCATCATTTACCGTATCTGTCACATCAGAAGAAACTTTTCCCTCTTCTGCCATCTTCACTGCATACCTCGCTGCCTGGCGGGCCAGATCCTCAATGGACTTAAATGCGGTCATATACTGGGTCCCCTCCACAATACGCTGACAGGCTGCCAGATCTCCGTCCTGTCCTACCACGATCACCTGCCCCGCAAGCTGGTTCTCCGCAAGAACCTGGATCACCTGGCTGGCAATATCATCATTTCCGCACATGATCCCTTTTACATCCGGATACTCCTCCAGCGCCTCTTCCACATAATCCACGGCCAGTTCCGCTGTCCATCCTTCACAGTTGGCTTCATATACTACCTGAAGATTGCTGCCTTGTAGTGTATCCTCAAACCCTTCTTTTACCATTGCGACATTGTTATCTGTGGCGGATCCCTGGATCATAAAGATCTTTCCGCCGTCCGGAATGGCTTCCTCCATAGACTGTGCCATGATCTCTCCCACCATACGGTTGTCAAAGGAGATGTACATATCCGTATTGGCGTCATTCACCATACGGTCATAGGAGATCACCCGGATCCCCGCGCTGTGTGCACGTTCCACAGCCTCCGAAAGCGCACCGCAGTCCCTTGCGATGATCACAATCACATCCATATGTTTCTTGATAAAGTAATCGATCTGACTGATCTGCTCCTGGGCGTCGGCTCCTGCATCCTGTACATTTACCTCTGCCCCAAGATCCCTTGCTGTTGCCACAAATACATCTCTGTCGCGGATCCACCGTTCAATAACAAAAGAATCCACGGTAAGCCCGATCTGGATCTTCTTTTCTCCGTTTTCTTCCTTTCCGTCTGTCTCCTGCTGTGCCGCTTCCTCCGTTTTTGCAGAAGTGCAGCCAGTCAGCATCAATGCTGCCAGACATAGAAAAATCAAAAATTTCCTGTATATTTTTCCCCCGCTCATGATGTCTTACCTCAACCTCTCCCTGAATTCACTTGGTGTCACACCTTCATATTTTTTGAATATCCTGCTGAAATAATTTGGATCACTGTATCCGGATTCCGCGCAGATCTCCTTGATGGAAAGCCCGGAATCCTTGAGAAGTTCCCTTGCATTCCGAAGCCGGATCTCTGTAAGGTACTCAATAAAGTTTCCTCCTGTCTCCTGCTTGAAGAGCTTGCTGAAATAATAGGGACTGATATCCACTTCCCGCGATACTTCATCCAGCGAGATATCTTTTTTGTAATTGTCCCGGATATAGGACTTTGCTTTTTCGATGATGGATACTGCCTCTTTTTCCCTTGCACTTTCCATGTTACTGCAGATCTCCGAGGTTTTGTCCAAAAACCATTTTTTCATGCCTTCCATATCTGTACACGCCTGAAGTTCATGAATATAATTTCTGCGGTAGCTGATGGCATATTTCACGGTTCCGGCAAAAAAGGCCTTTTTTTCCACTCCCATCACAAGTTCCAGCACCTTGATCTGCATATCCTCCATACTGACTCCCGGCTGGTTCTCCATCCACCGGAAAAATTCTTCCGCGCAGTTTAAGGCTCCTGCCACATCCTTGTCGATCACTCGGTTTTCATAGCGGCGCTCCAGGTCTCTTGGATACTCCCCGTCGTATTTCCGCGCTGCCGGAACATCCTCGATATGGATCACATGGCTGGTACTTTCCCGAAGTGCGATCATCGCCTCCTTGAAAGATTCTTTCATGGTGCTTCCCAGTTCCTTCACCCGGCCGATACCACAGCGGAATTTGCTGTCAATCCTGCTTTCCAGCTTATGTACCATGTTTCTGGTCCTTATTACCACTTCCACGCGCTCCTCATAGGACTCCCTGGGATTCCGGCACGGAACAAGGATCACAATACGGTTTCCCATGATGGGACCTACCAGACATTCGAAAAATCCCTGGGCGATCTCCCTGAATGTGGAATAAAATTTATTGGCTTTCACACTGGCTCCCACTGCATTTGTGAGCACTCCATTTTCTGTGGAATCCCCGAATTCTGCCACGATCATATATCCGTATTCTTCCCGGATATCCAGAAGCTCCCTGTAATTATCCTGATATGTCTGAAAATCATCCTGCAAAAGAATATTATTGATATATCCGCTCTCGATCATAGGCACAACCGTCTCCAGCTTTTCACGGATACGGAGATCGTCGCTTCGCTTCTGTCTTGTGGAATCTACCTTTTCCATAGCTTTGGAGCATGTTTCCAGAATCAGCTTTTTGTTTACCGGCTTGGTAAGAAATTCCATAACTCCAAGATTTACCGCTTCCTTGGCATAATTAAATTTATCATAGGCTGTAATGATCACAAAGACCACAGACCTGTTAAATTTCTGAATTTCCCGGATTGCCTGGATTCCACTTAAGCCCGGCATCTGAATGTCCATAAAGCAGATATCCGGCGGATATTTCTCCGCCTCCTCCACAACCACACGGCCTGTCTTGGCTGTATGGATCTCACATTCATTTCCATAGTTGGAACTTATGATACTTTTCAGGGATTCCAGCATGATCCCTTCATCATCAGCAATCAGGATTCTGTACATTTTTTTCGCTCCTCTCCAGAGGAATGTTGATCACTACCTCTGTTCCCATTCCTTCACCTTCACTGTATATTTCCATTAATCCGTCCCGCTCATAATACAGTTCCAGACGGCTGATCACATTATTCATTCCGATTCCCGTGGAATCACCCTCACCTGAACTGCTGTGGACTTTTTTTGACAGTACTCTTTCTATCTGTTCTCCGGTCATGCCCAGTCCGTTATCCCGAACACTGATCTCAATATGGTCGTTCCATCTCTCCACACTGAGATCAATATGTCCTTCCCAATCTATATTCCTGATTCCATGATTGACTGCGTTTTCCACAACAGGCTGCAGGATCATACTGGGAACACGTACATTTTCCACATCACATTCCACTTTTTTTGAAAAATGGATGTCCCCGGCAAACCGTACATTCAGAATATAAATGTAATTGTCCACAGCCTCCAGTTCTTCCTCCAGTGTGGCATCTTCCTCACCCTTCTTTACATTGTAGCGAAAAAAATCTGCCATCTTTTCCACAAAGATGCTGGTTTTTTCTGCATCCTCCATCATTGCAAGCTGTACTCCTGCATTCAAGGAATTAAAAAGAAAATGCGGGTTGATCTGAGACTGGAGATACTTAAGCTGTGCCTCCTTGAGATGTGTTTCCATCAAAAGTTCCCGCTCTATCATCTGCTGTTCTTTTTCCATGCCGGCCTTTGTCCTGGCAATGTAAAGGCCAAGATTATCCACCATGGTATTAAAGGCTCTTGTTACCGTTCCAAGCTCATCCCTGGAATCTGCAGGGGGCATCTTTACATTAAAATTCCCCTGACCTACCAGCTGTGCAGTTTCGGCCATATTGGTCAGCGGCAGGAACATCTCCCTTGTTGCTATAATCAGAAGGACCATTCCACAGATCACCACCATAAGCATGATCACCATATTACTGATCTCCAGATATCTCATAACCGCCCGGAGAGCTGCATAGGTCTGGGAATTTTCTTTAAAAAGCTGCTTGTTCAGCTCATCCATAGAACTCTGGATATAACTGTAAAGCTCCAGGCTTTTATCATATTCCTGCTTATATTTCTCCACATTCCTGCCTCTCTTGGCAGCTACAGTTCCTGCGGTACAGGAAAGATATGATTCCGACATCTTACGTATCTTCTTCTCCAGAAGTTTCACGGAATCATCAATATTCCGTTCATTTAACTTCTCCAGCTCCTGCCTGTATTTCGCCTCATTCTGATAATAATCCATCAGTGCCTGGGAGCTTTTTACCTTCAGATACTGGTACATACTGTCCTGCACATCGTCAAAAACCTGCCCAAGCTCTGTGATCTGGGCATTGCTGGCATACACGTCATCCATCTCCTGCATGGAGTTGTTGATCCGCGCATAAAACAGCATGTTGATGCTGAACAGTAAAACCGCCAGCACGCCAACCTCGATCATGATCTTGCTTACAAGAGAAAGGTCACTCCAACGGATCTTTTTCATCTGTGACTGCCTCCCTCCTCATCTTCTCCACTGCTGTTCTGTCAAGAAAATTAATGTCTACGTTATAGAAAGAATTGGTTCTTCCATCTTTTATATAGCTGGTAACTGCCTCCACACTGTACTGTCCCAGCTGGGTCGTGTCCACATCACAGGTAACTGAGATAACACCTTTTTCAACTGCCGCCAGAATATCCTCAGATGTATAATAACCAATGATCTTCACTTTTCCTGCAAGGTTGAAATCCAGAATCGCCTGTCTTGCACACTCCGTTGTCTCCTCATCCATACACACAAGGATATCCGGAATATTCCGCTTCTGCTGAAAAATATCAGTAACTGCCTCCTCTGTTTCAAAGGTTCCTGTTGACAGAAGATTCCTTCCCTTGATCTCAATATCCTCAGAACCTGCTGCCACCTTCACTGCATTGCTGATCTGCGTGTATATCTGACTTTCGTTCATATCATCAATATCCCGTTTCTGCAGGATCAGGATCTTCTTCGTATTTTCGTCCACATATCTAGCAACAATTTCTCCGTAGGCCATACCAAACTGATAATCACTGACTCCCACAAAGCTCTGGCGGCGGCTGTGCACCGCATCACTCATGACTGTAACCACCGGTATCCCATTGCTCACTGCAGTATTGATCGCTTCTTCCAGGCCGGCTTCTCCGTTATACTGCAGGATGATGCCATCCGCTTTAGCCGCAATGCTCATATTCATATAATCAAGTTTATCATAGGCTGTTTCTCTGTCCGGTCCCATGATCTCAAGCAGTACATTATTCTGAGCTGCCGTTTTCTTCGCACTGTCGTATACAGCCTGCCAGAACTGGGAAGCCGGGCTGTCCACGATCATATCATACTGATATTTATATATTTTCTCTTCTTCTCTGTCTAACCCTGCTTTTTCACTGACACTTCTGTAATAAGATTCTCCTGTCATATAAGTAAGTATTATCACAGCAGCAAATACCAGCAGAATACACGCTGATTTCTTTTTCATAATGCACTCCATTCTGTCCGTAAAGCATTTTCGGGTCTAGTTTATCATATTTTCACAGAAAAGTCACTGTTGTGCATGGATTATCTGTGCATTTTCATGTTATATTAATAACCATAAACTCACCAAAGGAGACACTGCTTATGACAAATGCAACCAAACTTGCCCTGGAAGAATCCCTGAAGCATCTGCTTCTTAAGAAGCCTTTAAATAAGATCACCATCAACGACCTGACTACAGACTGCGGGATCAGCCGCATGACTTTTTACTATCATTTCAAGGATATCTATGATCTTGTGGAGTGGTGCTGTCTGGAAGATGCCAGAATTGCCCTTCAGGGCAAAAAAACCTCTTCCACCTGGCATGAAGGGCTTCTGCAGATCTTTGATGCCGTGATGGAAAACAAGCCGTTTATCTTAAATGTATACCGCTGTGTGGGACGGGAACAGATCGAAAATTATCTGTTCCAGCTTACCTACGATCTTCTTATGGGCGTGGTAACAGAAAAATCAAAAGACATCCCCATCTCGGATGAACAGAAAATTTTTATCGCAGATCTGTATAAATACAGCTTTGTAGGGATCATGCTGGACTGGATCAAAAATGGCATGCGTGAAGATTATCGCGGGATCGCGGATGATACCGCAACTGCACTATACGGAAGCATCGACAACGCCATCCACAATTTTGCCGCCAGAAACAAAACAGCAGAAATGCATACAGAATAAAAACTTATCAAAACAGACATAATGATAAAAAACTGAACACTTTCGGTGTTTTGTAAATAGAATCTTTTTTCCGGATGGGCTATCATAGCCTCAACAGCAACACAGAACAATTGATCCGATACAAACAGGTATCTCATTTACGAAAGGTGGATGTCATATGTCAGATAAAAAAGGATTCATGGGACTTGCAGCACTTGCGGCAGCCGGAGCCGGCGCAGCCATGCTGATGAAAAAAACAAAAGAGATCAATGAAGAGGAAACTTTACATGTAAAGGAAGCTACCGAAAATTACCGCAACACAGAACGTGGAAAGCATGACAAAAACAGCAAAGGGATCTATTATTCCAACGGTAACTACGAAGCCTTTGCCCGTCCGGAAAAGCCGGAGGGTGTGGACGACAAGCATGCCTACATCGTAGGAAGCGGTCTTGCTTCCCTGGCTGCTGCATGCTTCCTGGTAAGAGACGCACAGATGCCTGGGGATCATATCCATATCCTGGAAGCCATGGATATTGCCGGCGGTGCCTGCGATGGAATTTTTGATCCGTCCAGAGGTTATATCATGCGTGGCGGCCGTGAGATGGAAAATCATTTCGAATGTCTCTGGGATCTTTTCCACAGCATTCCTTCCCTCGAAAAACCAGGCGCTTCTGTTCTGGATGAATTTTACTGGCTGAATAAACATGACCCCAATTATTCTCTGTGCCGTGCAACCGTTAACCGTGGGCAGGACGCTCATACCGACGGAAAATTTAACTTAAGCCAGAAGGGCTGCATGGAAATCATGAAGCTGTTTATGACAAAGGATGAGGATCTTTACGACAAAACTATCGAGGATGTTTTCGATGATGAAGTGTTTGATTCCACTTTCTGGCTGTACTGGAGGACCATGTTCGCATTTGAGAACTGGCACAGTGCTCTGGAGATGAAGCTTTACTTCCAGCGTTTCATCCATCACATTGCAGGACTTCCGGATTTCAGTGCCCTGAAGTTCACCAAGTACAATCAGTATGAATCCCTGATCCTTCCTATGAAAAAATATCTGGAGGATGCAGGTGTTGACTTCCAGTTTAATACCGAGGTCACAAACGTGATCTTTGATTTCAAGGATGGCAAAAAGATCGCCTCCGCCATTGAATGTAAGGTAAAAGGTGTGGAACAGGGCATTCTTCTTACTGAAAATGATTATGTTTTTGTCACAAACGGAAGCTGTACAGAAGGCACCATCTATGGCGACCAGAATCATGCTCCAAACGGTGACGCAGAAGTCCGCACCAGCGGCGTATGGTCCCTGTGGAAAAATATCGCAGCCCAGGATCCGTCCTTCGGACATCCGGAAAAATTCTGCTCTGATATTTCCAAAACAAACTGGGAATCTGCTACCATCACGACTCTGGATGACCGCATCATCCCGTATATCACCAATATCTGCCAGCGTGACCCGCGTTCTGGCAAGGTTGTTACCGGCGGTATCGTAAGCTGCCAGGATTCCAAATGGCTCTTAAGCTGGACCATCAACCGTCAGGGACAGTTCAAGGAGCAGGATCCGAAGAAAGTCTGCGTATGGGTATACGGACTGTTCACCGATGTTCCCGGTGATTATATCAAAAAACCGATGAAAGATTGTACCGGTAAGGAAATCACCGCTGAGTGGCTGTACCACCTGGGTGTTCCGGTAGATCAGATCGACGATATGGCCGAAAACAGCGCTGTCTGTGTTCCGACCATGATGCCGTATATCACCGCATTCTTCATGCCCCGTACCAAAGGTGACCGACCGGATGTTATCCCGGATGGATGCGTAAACTTCGCATTCCTGGGCCAGTTTGCAGAGACTCCACGTGATACCATATTCACAACAGAGTATTCCGTACGTACCGCAATGGAAGCTGTATATGGACTTTTTGGTGTAGATCGTGGTGTTCCGGAAGTGTGGGGAAGCGTTTATGATATCCGTGAGCTTCTGGACAGCAGTGTCAGGCTGATGGATGGCAAATCCCCGCTGGAGATCCAGCTGCCCGGACCGCTGAATGCGCTGAAGAAACCTCTTCTCAATGTTGTAAAGGGTACTGTAGTTGAGAAAGTGCTGCGGGATCATAATGTACTGAAGGATTATATGTAAGATAAATCATGAGATAATAAGCTCCGGAGAGCCAGATAGCTGCTATGTTCAGCGTCTGGTTCTCCGGAGCTTTTCTTTTATTGTTATATATTCCTGCCGGAATTTTTTCTTCTCTGGACATGCTCCGAACATACTAATAAATTTCATAGTAACTTGTTATGTACAAGTATCTTCTGTATAATCTGATATTGAAAATTTCTCTTTCTATTTCTACATAAAAAGGAGCTGACTATATATGTATAAACCAAAACTGGAAAAAGACATCCGCTGTCCCCTGGAATACGGGCTGGATGTTTTCGGTGGAAAATGGAAATCCCGTATCATCTGTGTGCTTGCAGATAAGGAATTCCTCCGCTACAGTATGATCCGAAAAGAAATGTGCAACATCACAGACGCTGTACTTGCCACAACTCTGAAAGAACTGATCCGGGACGGGATCGTAAACCGGAAGCAGTACGATGAGATTCCTCCCAGAGTGGAATATTCTCTTACTGAAAAGGGAAAATCCGTCGTTCCTATTCTCCAGAGCATCTGCCAGTGGTCCGGAATCTATTACAAAGAACCGTCAGAAAATCAGATGTCCCAATGCCAGAAATGTGATTATCATAACTGATAAAAAAGGAGAAATTCATGCTGAAATTTACAGAAGACAAAATCTTTACCAAAGAACAGGTACAGGAACTGTTTCTTTCCGTCAACTGGATTTCCGGACAATACCCGGACCAGCTGTACAAAGCACTTATGCACTCTTCCACAGTTCTTACTGCCTGGGATGACACTCGTCTGGTTGGCCTGATCCGGGTTCTGGATGACACGGAAATGCTGGCTCAGATCCATTACGTTCTGGTCCATCCAAACTATCAGGGACAGGGCATCGCCGGAAAAATGCTGGAGCTGATCAAAGAAAAATATAAAGATTTCTTTTACCTGGAAGTCATGCCAGCAGAAAGTAAAAATGCTCCATTTTATGAAAGACATGGATTCCACGTTATGGAGGATGGCGTTCCCATGCAGATCGTACAAAAAAAGTAACCTTTTTTCGAGGTTACTTTTTTGTACTGTTATAAAACCGATGTTTGCATTCACTTAGTGATTTCCCGCACAGCCATGTTTGTCTTCCCCGCAGGTGTGTCCGCCGCAAGAATGCTCATGCTCATGTTTTGTGCACTGTACATCCGGATTGTAAACGATTTTTCCTGCAATAAAAGCCTCCACAACTTTATCTGCTTCTCCGCTTACACCACCGAATAATTTAATTCTGGCTTCTGCAAGTGCTGTTTTTGCTCCACCGCCAATTCCACCGCAGATCAGTATATCCACTCCCGCCTGTGTCAGAAACGCTGCCAGTGCTCCATGACCCTGACCATTGGTATCCACGATCTGTGTCTCTCTGATCTCTCCGTTCTCCACATCATAAATCTTAAACTGCTCTGTGTGTCCAAAGTGTTGAAAAACTATTCCGTTCTCGTATGTGACTCCGATTCTCATATCATTTTCTCCTTTTCTCTGAATCTCTGTTGTCCCGACGGCAGGAGTACCTTTTTTACACTTTTTACCACAGCAGAACATTTCCGTACCATCACAGATCTGATATCTTCCGCCGGAAATACACAGGATCTTTCCATTTATCAGGCTGTCGGCAAGTTTATACCTGGCGGATTCGTAGATCTCTGTGACCGTTGTTCTGGAAATTCCCATCTGTCTGGAACACTGCTCATGGGTACATTTTTCCAGATCGATCAGACGTATTGCCTCATATTCATCCAACGTCATGTTAATCTTTTCTCCTGTCAGTATTCCTTCCGGCCGGAAGCTGTCGTAATCCGGTTCCATACAGATTCTTCTGCACCTTCTTGGTCGTGCCATCTTTTCCTCCATTTATTTCCGTCATATGTCGATAATTATTGTATCTCCACATGAATTTTTCTTCAAGTAACTACTAAATTTATGAGTGACTCATAAAATGGTTTATATCTTCCACCTTTTAAGTTTTCTGCCTATAATAAGCCTCAGTTCACGAAAATGAACGCCTTACATATTACCTGTCTCTTCTGGATGGAGCAGCTGACCGTTACTTCCCTTGCTGCTCCATCTCAGGAGAGTCAGTATCGCGGCAATCCTGTAATCCCATAATTTATTCGCCGCGAACCATTCACAAAGGAGGAATTTATCATGGCTATTACAGAAAACGTAGCAAAAGTTTTAAAAAACAGCATGTGGGATCTTGCCACATGTGCAGACAATGACCCAAACGTCGTACCGGTTGCATTTAAAGATATTACGGATGACGGCAAGCTTGTTGTGGGGGACGTATTTCTTGACACAACTCTCAAAAATATCGCTGCAAATGGCGGAAAAATTGCCATTTCCGCATATAACGCAGAGTCTCTGGAAGGCTATCAGGTCAAAGGAACTGCCGAATATATCACCGGCGGCACCATCGTTGATACATTCAAAACTATGGTAGAAACCATGTTCAAAGGAGCTACAACAGCCAAAGGAGCACTTGTGATCACTCCGGAAAGAGTGATCGTAGCAACTCCCGGCGCTGATAATAAGAAAGAGCTGTAAACATACTCGAACATTATTTTCCCAGTGTCTCATTCATACTTCCGGAGCGGAAGCCCTGAAGATCCAGGGTTACATAGGAGAAGCCCAGGGCTCGGAATTTCTCTGTGATCTTTGTTCTTGTTTCATTGTCTGCGATTTTCAGGATATCTTCGGCAGGAACCTCGATCCTGGCCATGGTACCGTGGATGCGGACGCGGAACTGATGGAAGCCCAGATCCATGAGAAACTGCTCGGCCTGGTCTACCATATGAAGTTTTTCTTCCGTGATGGTCTCGCCATATACAAATCTGGAAGCAAGGCAGGCAAAGGATGGCTTGTTCCAGGTCGGAAGGTTCATATCCTTTGACAGCTCACGGATCTCTTCTTTATAGAGACCGGATTCCTGGAGAGGACTGCGGACCCCAAGCTCCTGGATGGCTCTTTTTCCCGGGCGGTAATCACCAAGGTCATCCATGTTGGAACCTTCCACGATCATGTTCATATGATGCGCTTTTGCTGCTTCCCAGAGTTTGGTGAAGATGGCTTTTTTGCAGATATAACAACGATCCGGAGGGTTCTGGCGGAAGCCTGGAATGTCGAATTCGTTGATCTTACAGATCTCCTGTCGGATATGATTTTCCTGGCAAAAATCCTCTGTTTCTTTCAGCTCTCTGTCAGTAAAGGAGCAGGGACATGCGGTAATGGCCATGGCCTTGTCGCCAAGTGTTTCCTGGGCAGCTTTCAGAAGAAAGGTAGAATCTACGCCGCCGGAAAATGCTACGGCTACGCTTCCCAGAGAGCGGAGGATTTCCTGGAGTTTTCTGTATTTTTCTTCAAGTGTGATGTTGTCTGTTGCTGGCATATTTTTCACCTCGTAATTTGTAAAATATTATTTGTGTCAGATCTGGGTCTATAATTTTCAAATCTGGTCTGATCAGCATGATCTCTCAATACTATGTGTGTATTATTGTAAACGATACCTTTTTGCCATACAAGCATTTTCTTTCTGATGGATATACTATAAAATTGGAACATTTCAAAATAATTTTTTATGATATAAAATAAGACCGGAAACGCAGCATACGCCCCGCTTCCGGTCCTTCTTTTTCACAGTTATCACATCTCGATCACATCAAGATCATCCGGAATAAACAGATTTCCGTGATAATACTCTCTGCCTTCTGCTCCGTAGAGCTCTTTACGTTTCTTGATGTTCTTGTCCTCTGTGTGGTACAGAACAAGATTTTTAACACCAAGATTCTCAGCCAGCTCACTGGCATCCTTGACTGTAGAGTGATGTTTCTCATATGGATTGAAAATATCACGCTGGCCGTACAGACAGAATGCTTCGTGGAACATCCAGTCGCTGCCCTTCGCATATTTCTCCTCGCACTCGTTGTATGGCTCGTCGCCACAGCAGGTAAGTACCTTTCCACCATCGTAGATCATCTGGAAACCGAACTGTTTTGCCTTGGTGGAGCCGATATCAAAGAAAGTTACTTTCTTATTGAGGATGGTTTTCTCCTCACCATCTTTTACTTCGATCAGGTGAAGTCTGTCGCCGATGTACTGTGTCTCTTTCTTATTCAGAAGCTTAAATGCCATGTCTTTCAGAAGTCCGATCACTTCATCGTGAGCATAGATATTCGCCTCTCCCTGATAAGTACCTTTTTTCATGTTCTGGCAGATGATACGGATCACCCACACGATTCCCATAATATGGTCTACGTGCTTATGTGTAACAAAGATCTCATGGACGTCCATCAGATCAACACCTGCTTTCTTCAGCTGGGAAAGCACAGTATTTCCGCCGCCTCCGTCAACCAGAAAATGACCGTACTCATCGCTGAGCACGAAACATGTATTGTAGCACTCTGTTACCAGTGCGTTACCTGTTCCAAGCATGGTTAATTTCATTGTTTTTCTCCTCCTGTATATCACAGCGAATTTCTGCAGTTAGCCACCTGCTGCTCTTTCACTGTCCGACTGGCTGTAACCTGTTGCAGAGCATATATACTCGCTCGACAGTCTGATTTTTCTGTATTTTTCTGTGTTTTTCGGTCTCATGATACCATTAAGGAGAAATATTTTCAATAAATTTTTCGCTGATCACATCAGGAACCGAAGGACTGACAATGACGGATTCCCTCTTCTGTTATCACTTCCGTTCCACGATACATTTTCCTGTCTTCGCCAACAGGACAGATATTGGCGCAGACACCACAGGGCCAGTGATGTTCATCCCGGATCTTTACATGATATTTCGTGCAGGCCACTTTATCCATATCATATACACCGCTTTCACTTTCCTTGAAACAATGGGATGGACAATTTTTCAGGCATTTCCTGCAGTGAATGCAGAGATCTTTTTCCAGCATGGGATCTGCAGGGAGTGGGGCATCTGTAAGAACGGAGACGATACGCAGTCTCGGGCCAAATTCCTTTGTGATCAGATTATGGCTGTCACCGATAGTTCCCATTCCTGCATAATATCCTGCCATCACATGAGAAAATGCTGCATTAGGATTATCTACCAGCACATCAATGTTATAATAACAATCCCTTGGGAAAAAGATGGCCTTATATCCCAGCCTGTTCACAATATAATTCGTCAGACGATATGCCATATCATCCAGCACCCGGTTGCTGGTATCGTAAAGCTCCTGATAGACCATGGATGGCGTGGTACTCATCATGGGTGAATATAACGGAATTCCAAGCACGATCACATTTTTTACCCAGGGCCAGATATTCTGTGGCCAGAATTCCGGCTCCTGGATCGGAATTTCCTCCCATTTCGTCACAGAGCAGGATCTCACCAGATTGATTCCAAGGTCAAACGCCTTCTCCCGTATCTTGTCTTTCAGTTCTTCCCCTTCCATGATAACATCTCCTTTTTTATTATTGGAAATATTATATAAAAGATGGGTACGAGATACAAGTTACTATGAATTTTAATAGCTGCTATAGCATTTCCGTAAATTTATTTCTTCTCCAGCCATTTCTGAATGGTTTCCGGAGATACTTTTTCAACACAAAACAGGAGCAGTTACATGTCTTCCATGTGCTCCTGTTTTCTGTATAAAATATAATTATTTCCGTATCACCATTCTGGCATTTTCCAGTTGTTTCTTTTCTACCAGAATTTCGTACTGCTTGAACTGATCTGGTGAATTGCCGATGCTTCCAAAGTTTCCACGAACAGTACCCTTTCCCATCCACAGGCCTAACTGATCGCTTACTTTATACTTATAGCAAATTCCTTCCCTGTCCAGAATGTCCCGAATTTCATTGAATTTTTTCAGATCTGTGCCTATCCAGAGACTTTCGGTGTTAAATAATGTAAACATCTTTTCCCCCTGTAAGTATATCAACCGCCAAGAAAATTTATCATTTAATCTTTTTCAGCTCATACTCTCTTGTTCCCAGGCCGATCTTTTCTGCCTGGTCCAGAGTTGCTTTCCATTCTACATTCGGGTTGGAGTCTTTGAAATGGTCGTGATGGCAGTGCCATCCTGGTTCTGCCAGATGCTCTCCAAGCTGGCTGTTTTCGATCGGCGTTGCCTTGAGACAGGCATCTGCACATGCCTGATCCAGAGCTACCGGGTCAAAGCTTGCGAACATTCCGATATCCGGAAGGATCGGCGCATCGTTCTCCCCGTGGCAGTCGCAGTTCGGGCTGATATCCTGTACCAGTGCAATATGAAAATGTGGACGGCCATGACAGACAGCCTGTGCATACTCAGCCATCTTACGGTCAAGCATTTCATTAGCACTGCTATTCGGATTGTAAACAGCATCAAAACTGCAGGCTCCGATACAGCGGCCACAGCCCTTGCATTTATCATAATCAATAACTGCTTTTTTGTTTACATAAGTAATGGCATCACTTCCACATTCTTTCGCGCAGCGTTTGCATCCACGACAGACTTCTTCGTTGATGGCAGGTTTACCGCTGGCATGCTGCTGCATCTTTCCTGCACGGCTTCCGCAGCCCATACCGATGTTCTTCAGTGCACCGCCGAATCCTGTTGACTCATGCCCTTTAAAGTGACTGAGACTGATAAAAATATCCGCATCCATGATCGCATGTCCGATCAGCGCAGTTTTGCAGTATTCTCCGTTTACTACCGGAACCTCTATCTCATCTGTTCCTCGAAGTCCATCTCCAATAATGATCTGGCAGCCTGTAGTAATTGTATTAAAACCATTGAGGTTTGCACAGTCCAGATGCTCCAGCGCATTCTTTCTGCTTCCCGGATAAAGAGTGTTGCAGTCTGTCAGGAATGGCAGCCCGCCCTGTTCTTTGCAGAGATCTGCCACAATTTTTGCATAGTTCGGGCGAAGAAATGCCAGGTTTCCCAGCTCACCGAAATGCATCTTAATGGCTACAAATTTTCCGTCCATGTCAATGTCTCTGATTCCGGCAGCAACACAGAGTTTTTTCAGCTTATCAAGCTGGCTGGTTCCTACAGGACAACGAAAATCTGTAAAATAAACTGTTGATTTTTCCATTGTGATGTTTTCTCCTTATTTAATGTCACTTGCTGCCTTTTATTCAATCATCTCTATCTCTGTCTTAAAATACTGTTCCTGAAAGCTTACCTGAGCCATGATTTCCTTTGCCGTCATAGTCATGTTTTCCGGTACTGCCACCCATTTATCTTCCACATCATTAAGACGGTGGATAACAGCGATGATTTTACCTGTAAATTCCTTTATCGGGTAATCCACGCCCAGAACATATACATCCTGTTCCTCGCCATCCGGAGCAATGATCCCTTCTATGTATCCATAATTTACCGGATAGAAAAGATCCTTGTGCTCCGGATGGTAAGTATTCATCGGACGATCGATCACGACATGTACGATCTGGCCTGGAGCAGGTCTCTTCTCATGATCTGTCTGTTTCATTTACATTCCTCTGATTTCATTTTTCATTATTCCTGTAAATCAAAGATTTATATTTCAATCCGTTCTGCTCTTTACCAGATCCTGGATTCTACAGCCGCACGCTCAATGCCAAGGCCTTTCATATACCGGTCCATAAACGCATCAAATCCCTTCACACCTTCTGCTTCCGGTGCCAGTGTGCTGCCTTCGTTTCCTTTGAAGACATTTTCATCCAGGAAATCCGCAAGGTCTTCGCCGTCTTTTTTGTTGATCATATAAGAAGCCAGAAGTGCGATTCCCCAGGCTCCGCCTTCTCCTGCTGTGGACATTACGGATACCGGCGCATTTACCGCATCTGCAAGGATCTGCTGGCCAACACCCTTTGTCTTAAAGAGGCCGCCGTGTCCCAGAAGCTTATCAATCTTTACATGCTCCTGATTGAGAAGGATATCCAGACCTACACGCATGGCACCAAGGCAGGTGTAAAGATTGTTTCTCATAAAGTTTGCCAATGTAAATTTGCTCTCAGGAGAACGTACAAACAGTGGACGTCCCTCTTCAAAACCAGTCATATGCTCACCGGAGAAATAGCAGTAGGAAAGAAGTCCGCCACAGTCCGAATCGCCTTCCAGGGCTTTGTTATAAAGAGTTCCGAACAGTTTGTTCATATCCACTTCCATACCCATAGCTTCTGCAAATTCCTTAAACACATTTACCCATGCGTTCAGATCAGAAGTACAGTTGTTGGAATGTGCCATGGCAACCGGATCTCCTGCCGGAGTGGTGACCATATCAATCTCTTTGTACGGTTTGGAAAGAGCCTTTTCCAGGACAATCATGGCAAATACGGATGTTCCTGCAGAAACATTTCCGGTACGCTGACGGACACTGTTTGTGGCAACCATACCGGTTCCTGCGTCTCCCTCAGGCGGACACATCGGAATTCCGGCTTTCAGCTTTCCGCTTACATCCAGAAGTTTTGCGCCTTCCTCAGTAAGAACTCCGGCATCCTGACCTGCAACCATGACTTCCGGCATAATGTTACGGAGTTTCCATGGGAATCCATAAGATGCAACCAGCTCATCAAACTTCTGCACCATCTCTTCGTTATAGTCCTTTGTCTCGCTGTCGATCGGGAACATACCTGCCGCATCGCCGATACCAAGAACTCTTTTTCCGGTGAGTTTCCAGTGCACATAGGCTTCCAGAGTGGTGATGTAATCGATGTCTTTTACATGCTCCTCACCGTTAAGAATTGCCTGATACAAGTGTGCGATGCTCCATCTCTGAGGAATATTATAATGGAAAAGTTCTCCAAGTTTCTCAGATGCCTCACCTGTGATATTGTTTCTCCAGGTGCGGAAAGGAACCATCAGTTCTCCCGCTTTGTTAAACGGCATATATCCATGCATCATGGCGCTGACGCCAAATGCACCTACACTTGTGAGCTCCACGCCATATTTCTCCTGGACATCTTTTGCCATATCCTGATAGCTGCCCTGGAGACCTTTCCAGATCTCCTCCAGGCTGTATGTCCAGATACCATCTACATACTGGTTTTCCCATTCATAGGCACCGGATGCGATGGGCTGATTTTTATCGTCTACCAGAACTGCCTTGATCCTTGTGGAACCAAACTCAATACCAAGAGCTGTACGGTTCTCAAGAATGGCTGTTTTTGCCTCATTAACTCCCATTGTAAAAAACCTCCCGTATTATTTGCTGAAATACATTCATGGACTGCTATATGCTGCTTAAATCCCTCAGGGTCACGTCCATCCAGAATCATTTCATACTTATTATAATATTCTTCTACCAGAACATCAATATCTCCCTTTCTTACATCCTGAACATATTCTGCGATCTCATTAACCGGATAAGCATCTCTCATCCGAATTTCATCTGAGCCGCAACCTTATTGTCCTCTGTTACGGCTACGTTTCTCATGTTATCGCAACATGTCATACACGGATATGGCTGCTTTCCATAATACCAACTATCCAAAAAGGCCTGAACACCTTCCCCATTTTGGTGTTCAGGCCTTTATATGCTGCCTTGCATATTTATTTCAAAATTTTTGCTACCTTCCGATCATTTCCTGCCTTAGCGGTACATCTTCATATAATCCCCATGTGCCTCGATCAGCTCATCGCACATAGCCTGGATGTCTTTGATGTTCAACTCTGCACCTGTATGTGGGTCCATCATGGCTGCCTGATAGATCTTCTGGCGATCTTTGGTCACTGCTGCCTCAATAGCAAGGAGCTGCGGGCTGATGTTGGATGAGTTCATAGCTGCCAGCTGTGTAGGAAGCTTGCCGACTTTTACTGGATGTACACCAGTTCCGTCGATATAGCATGGAACCTCTACGCAGGCATCCGGCGGAAGATTGTCGATGTAACCGTTGTTAAGAACATTTCCACCGATCTTGTATGGTGTGTTTGTAACAACAGCCTCCATGATGTAGGAAGCATACTCTTTGCTTCTCTCATGGCCGATCTTGCCATCTTTCAGAATATCCTCGCGCTCTTTTTCCCAGCCCTCGATCTGTTTGATACATCTTCTCGGATATTCGTCAAGCGGAATATTGAACTCCTCGATCATCTCCGGATATCTGGATTTAATGAAAAACGGATTGTACTCTGCATTGTGCTCACTGGACTCTGTGCAGTAGTATCCAAGATGACGGATGTACTCGTAACGTACCATATCCTCATGCTTCTCGCCGGAGGTATTCTTCTCCTCGGCGATTCTGCGGATCTCCGGGTACAGGTCGTTTCCGTCTTTGTCATGGATTTCAAGAAGCCATGCCATGTGGTTGATACCTGCGATCAGCTCGGTACGTCCCTCAAGCTTGTCTTCCATTCCCATTCCCTCAAGAAGTTTCTGGGAGCAGACTTGAACGCTGTGGCAGAGACCTACGGTGCGGATCTTTGTGAAACGCTGCATATAGCCGGTAAGCATTGCCATAGGGTTGGAATAGTTCAGGAACAGAGTGTTCGGGCAGACCTCTTCCATGTCGCGGGCAAACTCTTCCAGAACCGGAATGGTACGAAGTGCACGCATGATTCCGCCGATTCCCAGAGTATCTGCGATGGTCTGTTTGATGCCATATTTCTTCGGGATCTCAAAGTCTGTTACTGTACATGGCTCATAACCGCCTACCTGAATGGCGTTAACTACGAAATCTGCGTCACGAAGTGCATCTTTACGGTTCTCGGCACCAAGATAGGTTTTGATCACTGCGCGGTCCTCGTTTACGTTGTGGTTGATGGCACTTAAAATAATCCTGGAATCCTCCAGTCTCTTCTCGTCGATATCATAAAGTGCGATCTCGCTCTCGCGAAGTGCCGGTGTGCACATACAGTCGCCAAGTACATTTCTTGCGAAAACCGTGCTTCCAGCTCCCATGAATGTAATTTTGATCATGTTCGTTCCTCCTGTTTCCTTTATTGGATCTCTTATCCGGAATTCTTATATTTTTCTTTGAAATTCCTGATTTTCTGCTATTTCTGCGGTGCAGTCCCGCTTCGTTTTCTTTGTGATCTTATCATACTACCGGAAACTTGTTTAAAATATGTACTTTGATGTTAATAATTGTTGTTTTGTTGCATGGAATATGTTTTCAGAATATCGTATAGTAATTTTCCATAATGCAAAAAACTCCCTGTCCAGCACCAGGATCATACATCCTGAGTCGGACAGAGAGCTGTTATTTTTTTATTGCAAAGAGCAGCGGGTAACAAAAGGTACTGACACGGATCAGGACTCAGATTCCGTATAATCGCCCTTCTTCCTCTTCACTACAAGTCTTCTCTTTTCTTCCTTGTATTCTCTCGGACTTCTTCCTGTTCTTGCCTTGAATACCTTTGAAAAAGCCAGCGGATCTCCATACCCTACTCTTGCAGCTACTTCACTGACCTGAATATCTCCGTTTTTCAGAAGAGTTTTCGCCTTCTCGATACGGAGATTCATAAGATATTCCTGCGGCGAACATCCGAGGCTTTTTTTAAACGAGCTGGTAAGATAGCTCCGGTTGACTCCAATACGGTCTGCCAGCTCATTGATCTTTAGCCTCTTGTCAAAGTTGGCTGCAATGTAATCTACTGCATGCTCCACATAAACGGAATTGGGATATCTGTGGGACGGAAGAAGCTTGCCTTCTCTCAGACATGCATCCCGGTTATCTACGATCAGATCAGACAAAAGGAGCATCAGAAGTCCGTTCCGTTTCAGCTCATTTTCAAAAACAAGCTTGTTGGTCTGGACCATTGCATCAATATACTTCGCAGCATTTTCCATGCAGTGGATCCTTCGGACCGGATTTTCCCGGCTGAAACCGCTTGCATGGATCACTTCCTCTGCTGTCATTCCCTCAAATCCTACCCAGCGGTACGTCCAGGGATTATCCATGTCTGCCTCATACCAGGCCTCCACACTGGATGGGATCAGAAATGCCTCCCCGCCGGTCAGATGATACTGCTGTCCATCCATCTCAAAAACCCCGGTTCCGGATTCCACGATATGAAGCACATGGGAAATCCTTTTATTTGGTCCAAAACGATGTCCCGGATCGCACCTTTCCCACCCACAGTAGGTAAGACAGAGATCCACCGCACCTTTCTTTAAATTCTCCAGACATTTATATCTGTCTGAATTTGTAAAACCAACTGTATGAAGCAACTTGTCACCTCCCTGATGTCATATATTATGTTTCCGCCTGTGAGCTGCTTCGCTACCCAATAACAGGCCGCCATATCCGGCGGCCTGTTATATTTCTGGTCAGGCGGATGTCTTTCTGCAGACAGTTTTTATTCTATCATTTACAGAAATCAGCCCTCTGCTTCAATTGTATACAATACAGAATGGAAATCACCGTTTGTCTTGTTACAGTAGTCACGGTCAACCGGGATTCCTGCATACATCAGCTCATTTCCGTAAGCTTTCAGGCACTTATCTTCCCATTTTACTTTGTAAAGCTGATCCTCGTCAAGACCTTTGAAGCGCAGACGCATCCAGGAAGCATTGACCTTGTTCAGTCTCTCATAGTATCCGGCAACTGCCTGTTTTTTGTCTCTGGAAACAACCATCCATGCGGTATCATTTCCTTCGAACGGGCTTAAGATACGGTAGAAATCGCCATCAACCTGGATCAGGTCACGGTGTTCCTTCATGAATTCCACCTGTGCCTTTACCTCTTCGATCTCTTCCGCACTTAAAAGATTCAGATCCAGTTCATAGCCAAAGGTTCCAAAATATGCCACATTTGCTCTTGTGGAAAGCGGTGTGGTACGGTGCAGCTGATGATTCGGTACTGCTGATACATGAGATCCCATGCTGACGATCGGATAAACAAAGGAGGTACCGTACTGGATCTTTTCTCTCTCTGCTGCATCGGTATCATCACTGGTCCATGTCTGCGGTGCAAAATACATCATTCCAGGATCAAATCTTGCTCCGCCGCTTGCGCAGGATTCAAAGAGGATGTCAGGGAATCTCTCTGTCAGTCTTGTATACAGCTCATAAACACCAAGGATATATTTATGCATGGTCTTGCCCTGATCTGCTGCGGATGCGCCGCGGCTGAAAGGCTCGGACATGTAACGGTTCATATCCCATTTAATGTAGGAAATGGAAGATTCCTCAATAACCTTGGAGATGGAATCATAAATGAAATCCACAACCTCAGGTCTGGAAAAATCAAGAACGTGCTGATGTCTTGAGTGAGACTCAAAACGGTCCGGTGCTCCGATGAGCCAGTCCGGATGTGCTCTGTAGCAGTCACTGTTCTTGTTTACCATCTCAAGCTCTACCCAGAGACCGAATTTCAGGCCCATCTCCTCGATCTTATGGGAAAGTCCGGAAATTCCGTTCGGAAGCTTATTCTTATTTACGAACCAGTCGCCAAGCCCCTGGTAATCATCGTTTCTGGTTCCGAACCATCCGTCATCCAGAACGAAAAGCTCTACCCCAACCTCTTTGGCTTTTTTTGCAATATTGAGGATTTTTTCCTCATCAAAATCAAAATAGGTTGCTTCCCAGTTATTGAGGAGGATCGGGCGTGCATGATTTCTCCATTTTCCACGCATCAGACGGTCACGGTACAGTCTGTGGTAAGCCTGGCTCATTCCGTTTAAGCCCTTATCACTGTATACCATAACAACCTCCGGAGTCTGGAATTCCTCATCTCTGGAAAGCTCCCAGGAAAATCCCTGTGGATTGATTCCCATCATAACTCGTGTCATCTCGTAGGTGGAAACCTCGACCTGTGCAAGGAAGTTGCCGCTGTACACAAAGCTGAAGCCGAAAACCTCGCCTGTGTCTTCTGTTGTATGAGGACGCTTCAGTGCGATAAACGGATTCTGCTCAGAGCTGGAACCGGTTCCTGCAAGACTCTGTACAGCCTGTGTACCCATCTCAAGTTTACGTGTTTTTACATAGCGCTCACGTGCCCACGCACCGGAAAGATGGATCATCTCATAATCCATATCCGGGAACTCCACTGCTGCACTCATCACGTTCTCAAGGCGGATCTTCTGATCCCCTTTCTGAACAAGGCGTGCGCTTCTGGTGATCACCGGGTAATCCTCATATACGGAATATGTAAGAACAAGGTCTGTGTCCATCACAGGATCATGAAGTGTAATGTCCAGAGATGTCGCCTCTTCCTCGTTCTCTGTGTATGTTGCCGGAAGTCCGGCAAGCTTCTTCTTGCCACCATAGATCTCATGAGAAACATATTTGAAATCTACGATCTCGCTTCCGTTCTCCTGACGAACAGTAAGGGCAGGGTTTCTGTAATCACCGGTTCCGTAAACAGGATACTCCTGTTTGGTATACTGCATGGAAAGAAGTCCTGGCTCCGGAACGCATACAGCCATCAGGGAACGCATGATCTCTTCATGAAGATAACTGAAATCCTCTTTATCGCGGATGGCTTTTCCATAGTACAGATTCTCCATCTGGCCATTTTCCATGATACAGGTGATGTAGCTTAAATGTTTGTTATAAATGTGGAATGTCTTTGATCCCTCGTGAAATTTGATCGGCATAATTTTCTCCTTTTTTCGTTTACTGCGGATAAAAATATCCGCCTCTTTCCTTAAGAATCATCAAATAGCTGTGCATTTTTGCATTTGCTTCGATAAAAATACCGCTGACAACCTTAATAACCAAATCCTCAGTTATATACATTGTCAGCGGTCTTGTATTACCTTATGTAATATTTGTGATTACAGTTTTCCACCGCTGGTAGCAATACCTTCGATAAACTGTTTCTGGAAGATCATGTAGATCACGATCATCGGAATGCAGGCGATCAGAGATGCAGCCATCAGTTCCGGGAATTTGGATACGTACTGGCCCTGCATCTTTGCAAGTGCGGAAGAAAGTACCAGCATATCCTTATCTGTATTAACGATCATCGGCCACATCAGGTCTTTGAATGCGAATACAGCTGTGAAAATTCCAAGTGCGACCATACTGGATCTTGTAAGTGGTGCCATGATGTAAAGGAAGGTCTGACCGATGTTACATCCGTCAAGTCTGGCAGCCTCCTCCAGATCCTTCGGCAGTCCCATATATCCCTGTCTCAGAAGGAAAGTACCGAATGCAGTAACAATACCTGGGAATACAAGGGCAAAGATTGTATTCAGCATACCCATCTTGCTGACCATCAGGTACTGCGGGATGATGAAGATCTGTACCGGAACCATCATCTGGAACAGTACAAGACTGAAGCAGAGATCACGGCCCTTGAAGTTCAGTCGTCCAAATGCATAGCCTGCCATAGTTGCTGTAAGAACCGCACACACTACTCGGAAGAAGATCAGAAGCAGTGTATTCTTGTACAGAAGCAGGAAGTTCATGTTATTGATAACAGAAATAAATGCGTCTTTTCTCCATATTTTCGGGAAAATGGTGAAAGGATCTACAGATGTTGCTTCAGTTACAGATTTAAAAGCTGTCAGGATCATCCAGATAAATGGCACAAGCATCGTAATGGACACAATGATCAGTATGACATGTATTAAAATAGTGGTTAATTTCTTTTTTGTTTCCATACTATCCATGGTTAATCCCCCTTTTTAGTTGTAGAATACCCATTTCTTCTGACCGATCATCTGGAATACTGTCAGGATCATGGTGATGATAAGAAGTACTACTACGATCGTAGCGCCGTATCCCATGTTCTTATTGATAAATGCATATTTATAGAACAGGTAAACCAGTGACTGAGTCTTGGTAAGTGCCGGGTTTGACTTGTCAATAACCATATAGATCAGGTCGAATACCTGAAGGGATCCGATCACACGGGTAACAAGTACGAAGAAAATGGTTGGTGAAAGAAGCGGGACCGTGATGTTAAAGAATGCATTCACGCCTGTTGCACCGTCAATGGATGCTGCTTCATAATAATCTCTCGGGATCTCCTGAAGTCCTGACAGGAAAAGAACCATATTGTAACCGATGATAGACCATACACCGATGATCGCAACTGCAAATACTGCAATTTTCGGATTAGAAACCCAGTTTACATGAACATGGAAAACGTTATTGATAAGACCATAATCAGAGTTGAACAGCCATCTCCATACCATGGCTACCGCTGCCGGAGCTGCTACCATCGGAAGGAAGATGATGGTTCTGTAAATAGAACGGCCCTTCATCTTTCTGTTAAGAAGTACTGCAAGAACAAGTGCGATGACAATGGAAAAAGGAACCTCCACGATCGCATATTTGAATGTGTTGATCAGTGCCTGCCAGATCTCTTTATCTGCAAAAACCTTCTGATAGTTCTGTAAACCGATAAAGATATTTCCTTTACCAAAATCTCCTGTTTTGAAAAAGCTCTGGTAAATAGTCTGGAAGATCGGAATGATGTTCAATACGATCAGTCCGATGGTTGTTGGGAGAATAAACAGCCAGCCCCAGAGGAACTCACTGCGCTCTCTCTTTGTCCGTGCCTGTGACTTGGTAGTTTTAGCCATAAGAATCACTCCTTCTATTCCTTCTATGTATGAGGCCGCTGCACCTGAGTGCGGCGGCCCCTCTCATTACTGCACTTAATTATCGGTGTTTCTTAATGCTTACTCCTCAGCCAGCTTCTCGTTCATCTGATCAGCCATCTGCTTGCAAGCCTCTTCCATTGTGATGTCGCCTGTGTATACGCCCTTAAGGATCTCGTTGTCCTCGTTCTCCCATGTTACAGTAGATTTGGAGTATGGACGGATCTCCATGTCATCCATCATGTTCAGATAAGCCTGAAGGTTGAAGTCTGCGGATTTAGCCCATGCATCAGATGTTCCTGTGTATGCACTCATTGTAACACCAAGCTCAGCCTGTTTCTCCTGAGCCTCTTTGGATCCGAGGTACTCGATCAGCTGCCAAGCTTCCTCTGTGTGCTCACCGGAAGCAGATGCTGCCCATCCAAGTCCGTTATATGAGGAAGCTCTTCTGCCTGTCTCAGCGTTTTTAGGAAGCTCTACACAATCACAGTTAGCTGCTGTGTACTCGTTCTCTTTAAATGCTGCAAGCATCCAGGAGCCCTGGCATGTCATAGCGATCTTGCCAGCCTCGAAAAGTACGTCCTCGTTGTTCTCGGACATTGTCTCAAGAGACGGGATCACGCCATCCTTGATCCATCCTTCCAGTGTCTGCATAGCTGCGATCGTCTTCTCATCATCCCAGCCGGATTTTGTCTTGTCATCGCTGATGACGTATCCGCCGTTATCATAGATCAGGTTGTAGTATCCGGCCTGGTTGTTATCATTTCTCATTGCGAGACCGTACTGGGAACCATCATCCTTAGTAAGCTTCTTAGCTGCCTCTGTAACATCATCCCATGTCCAGTCAGCTGTCGGATAATCAAGTCCTGCCTCGTCAAATAATGTCTTGTTGTACCAGAGAGCGATTGTATCTATATCCTTCGGTACTGCATAATATTTATCATCGTATGTATACAGTCCCCAGATATCCTCCGGATAGTTCTCCGGATCGATCAGATCGCTGTCTTTGATCTTATCGGTCAGATCAAGAAGCATATCGTTGGACATGTATCTCTCACTCTCATTGGAGTGCATCCAGAATACGTCCGGAAGGGAACCACCCTGTGCACCGGCCTCGAGCATTGTCCAGTACTCATCCCATTTAACAACGGAAATCTCTGTCTTGATTCCTGTCTTCTCTGTGAAGTCTGCAAGAATTTCTTTGATTCCCGACTCCTGGTTGGTGTCCCAGATGGATACGGAAAGTGTAACATCGTCACCTTTTGCATATACAGGAACTGCTGTCATTACCATGGCACCTGCTAACAATAATGCTGCTACTCTTTTAAAATTCATAACTTCTTCCTCCTTTTAAATCTTTCTTATTTTCCCTCTTTCTTTGGTCAGTTTTTATATTTTTCCACGTCTCTGACCGTTGATATTATTATAATTGCACATGGAAAAATGATAAATGGATTATTGTAATTTCAATATGGAAAAATGTTGCTTTTTATTCATTTTATCCATTTTTCATTCATACTTTGTTAATTATTCGTCATTTTTTCGGATTCTTTTACGTTTTTTTCATATATCCTCACAGTTTTTACTATTTTTGAGTATGTTTTGGCACTCATTTATTCATTTGTAGCAGAACTAACATTTTTACATGTCTGTTTTTGTATGTTTTTACTAATTCAAAACATGTACAAATGTCATTTGCCGAAAAATCCACTTTTCCTTTACTAACATAATTCCATGCGTGCCATCATTTCTACATGCGCACGCAAAATTCCATGTTTTTTATCCAGTCCCATAAACCGTTCTGTATCCTGCGTTCAGTGGGATATCTGCGTTCCCTCTCTTTACACACAGTCAAAAACTGTGCTAAGATTACCTGTATCGGACTTTTCCCATATGATCCGTTTTTCATTTCTATATTTCTATATAAGGAGGTATTTCGTTATGAATCTTTTAAATGAAGATAATGTCGTTCATGTATTCCTCAACAAACTGGGTGACATCGTGATCGCCAATCTTCTTTTTATTCTCTGCTGCATCCCCGTGATCACCATCGGGCCGTCACTGACCGCCCTTTATCACTGCATGATGCGTACCGTAAAGGGGAATAACAACGGCACAACGAAAACATTTTTCAGAGCTTTTAAGGAAAACTTCAAACAGTCACTGATCATATGGCTGCTGATCCTTGCTGCCGGAGCCGTGATCATCCTGAATATCCGCTTTCTGCTCCATGCAGAAGGAAGCGCTGCACATATGCTGTTTTATCTTTCTGTGGGAGTTCTGACTCTGCTGATAATTTTTACTTTATACATATTCCCGGTGATCGCAACCTTTGCCAATACACTGGGAGCACTTTGCAGAAATGCATTTCTTCTGGCATTTATGCATTTCCCCACAACGATCGCCATTGCAGTGATCACGATCTTTCCATTATATATGACCTATCTTGATGCAAAGCTGCAGCCACTTTACGTATGCTGCTGGTTTTTCTTTGGATTTGGACTTGTAGCTTTTATAAATTCGATGCTGTTGTATCGATTTTTTAAGAAGCTGCTTCCTCCGGAGGAGGATATTTCGCTTTTGTGATAAAAGCGTAGGGAAAATTGTTTTTAATTTTTGATAATAAAGTTTTTGGCTTTTCAAAGCTGAGGAAATGCGAGGGGGAAAGCACTCGGAGTTAGCGAAGCCCGTTTTTCCCCCTCGCGCTCCCCCTTTCCGGGCACGCAGTTGTTGTGCGTTGTGGAAATGTGAATATATACTGGTGGGGCGATGGATTCTACGGTGCTGGCAATGTAACGTTACGCCGATTTACACCCAAGTCGAAAGCGCAGCACCTCGACTCGACATTTCCCGTCAGACCACAGGGAAACTCAGCCTTTCGTCCCGGTCATCCATCCGCACCATCCTACCTGATTCCCCTTCCGTACAGCCACATCTCCCTTCCGGTTGGAAATACCAGCCAGCAAGACGTGTGCTGGCTGGCGCGGCTCTGCAGGAGAGGTGCTGATTCTTGGCTGGCGGGAATCTGCGTTGTTTTTCAAAAGTTCGCTGTCTGAGCGTAAGCGAGTTCGGACTTTTGGAAAACGCTTTTAGCAGATTTTCGGCGGCCTAGAAGACAGCCCCCGACGAAGCCCCGCGCCGGACAGCACACGCCTTGATGGCGTCCGCATATCCATCCACTCCCTCCATCTCACCTTTCTGTCCTGAAAAAACAGCCCGCGAGGCGTCCCTTTTCACCTACTCTCTTCTCAAAACAACCAGTCCCTCATTCTCACCAAGAACCACATCCTGTCCACCATTCAGCACATCACCCTCAGTCTCCCCAAGGCCGACACACCTCCACTGCCCCTCAGGCAGTTTCACACATCTGGAAACCTCCCCCTGCTTCCACACAGGAGCCACCAAAAGCTCCTCACCGATCATAAACTGATCCATCACCCTCTCCATACCCTGTCCAGGGAAAACAAACTCCATAGAACGGGCAATCGGCTCACCGGTACTCTTTGCACACTCTACAGCAGCCAGGATATCCGGCAGACACTTTTCTCTAAGAGCCAGCGCATCCTTCACCCTCTGAAGATCCGCCTCAGGCAGTACCCTCCAGGGAGACGCGGAAAACTGCATCACCGGCATCAGAGCCGCAATCTGTGCATACCGCACAAACATCTCCGGCGTACATGCATTCTCATTTCCATTCAGAAAACAGGTATACTCACCCCCGCCGATCATATCCGGACTGCCAAAAGGATGCCCCGTCAGTCCTTGGATCAATGTATCCGGGATCAGCCCCGCAATACCAGTCTCGTCCCACTTCGTCTGCTTATCGCAAAGCCTCTGCATCAGCGAATAACCCCCTGCACGGAAACACACACGCAACTCATTAAACGCAAACTGCTCTCCAAATTCCGCCCAAAGCCTGGACAACTCATCCCCGGAAGCATCCCGGAACATCTTATCCCCGGCATGATAATAACAGGGATCACCCGCATCCAGCTTAAAACCATCCACGCCCATATCCATAAGCACATCCAGCTGATCCTTCAGCCACTTCATAGCATCCGGATTTGTCAGATCCAGCGCAGCAGAATAACCATTCCACCACTCCAGGATCCGCGGTTTCCCCTCAGGAGTCTCGATCAGAAAATGCTTATCCCTTGCTTCCCGGAACTCCACAGTATCCGGAGTAATAAAAGGACAGATCCACAACATCACAGAAAAGCCCATCTCATGCAGTTCCCTGATCATTCCCTTCGGATCACGGAAGTTATCCCCACGGAACTGCCACTTTCCATAATAAGGAGACCAGCCATCATCGATCATCAATACCCCTGCCGGAAAACCATTTTCCAGAATACCTTTTGCGTATTTCAGAATATTATCCTGGGTCTGATAATAAGTCAGCTCGATCCAGGAATTATATACCGGAGTCTGGAAAAACCTGTCTGAAAGTTTGATCTCATGAAATGGAAAATGAGATTTCATAGCTGCCAGATATGCACCTCGCAGATCCTGAAAGCCATCTTCCAGAACGATAGGTTCCGGACCCTCCGCCAGGATCTCTCCTTTTCTAAAAGAAATGCGGAAACCTGCATTGCTCCAGATGTAACGTCCTTTCGAGGAAAGGAATAAAGGCATGATCTGATTATGAGTTGGGTTCTCGCGGAAATCCCAGTCCACAATATCTTCTGCACTTACAGGCTGGCGGTAGCCTTCGTAGACTGCACCGCCGTACCAGAATTCGTTTTTTAACATGGTTGTTTTCATGTTGAAGCTCCTTTCTACATGTAGATTTATAATTTTTGTTTAAATGTTGATGTTATTTTTTTTTTATTAAATTAATTTTTTCGCTTTTCAAAGCGGAGGAATGCGAGGGGGAAAGCACTCGGAGTTAGCGAAGCCCGCTTTTCCCCCTCGCGCTCCCCCTTTCCGGGCACGCAGTTGTTGTATGTTGTGGAAATGTGAATATGTACTGGTGGAGCGATGGATTCTACGGTGCTGGCAATGTAACGTTACGCCGATTTACACCCAAGTCGAAAGCGCAGCACCTCGACCCAACATCTCCCGTCAGACCACAGGGAAACTCAGCCTTTCGTCCCGGTCATCCAGCGCAGCGCTGATGACTCATCCAACTTACGGGAAACCACTCTACATCTCACCCTGAACCAGATTTCCACTCCAGCCATCCATACATCTTCCTTCCGGTTGGAAATACCAGCCAGCAAGACGTGTGCTGGCTGGCGCGGCTCTGCAGGAGGGGTGCTGCTTCTTGGCTGGCGGGAATCTGCGTTGTTTTTCAAAAGTTCGCTGTCTGAGCGCAGCGAGTTCGGGCTTTTGGAAAACGCTTTTAGCAGATTTTCGGCAGCCTAGAAGACAGCCCCCGACGAAGCCCCGCGCCGGACAGCACACGTCTTGATGGCGTCCATATCTCCATATGCATCCCCCATCCTTGCCCTTCCCACCCCAATATTGTATAATCACCTCAAACAACATCCCACCCCATTTTGTGACCCAAAATTGCGTTTTTGTTGTATAACCCAAGAAACCAGGAGGCACACCCCAAATGAAAAACACACACCAGGAACCCCAAACCCAACACACCCTCTCCGTCTACTTCTGCGGCCAGGAAGACTGCGGCCCAGGCCACTCCTTTGGCCCGGCCATGCGCCCGCACTACCTCCTCCACGTAATCTCCCGCGGCAAAGGCATCTACCAGTGCGGAGGCCACACCTACCATCTAAAAGCCGGCGACGCCTTCCTCATCCGCCCCATGGATTCCATCTACTACCGCGCCGACAACACCGAACCCTGGAGCTACGCCTGGGCAGGCTTTGACGGCTCCGCCTGTAAAGAAATCCTGGAGCAGACCATATTTTCCGACACCCTCATCTTCACCCCGGAAACACCAGCCCGGCAAAATAACCTCCTCACCCACATGACAAACCTCCTTAACACCTTCTCCGAAAACAACGGAAACGACCTCGCCACCGCCGGAAACCTCCTCCTGATGCTATCCTCCATGCAAAAAAAGCCCTCCGAAAGCAGAACCGACATCGCAACCCTCTACTTTCAGAAAGCCTCTGAATACATCAAAAACAATTACGCCTACCCCATCCAGATCTCAGACGTGGCACGCTACGTAGGAATCGACCGTTCCTACCTCTACCGGATCTTCATGGAACACGAAAATATCTCTCCAAAACAATATCTCCTGAAACACCGCCTCCAGATGGCAACCCAGCTCCTCTGTTCCTCAACCTGCACCATCACAGAAGCAGCCCTTTCCTGCGGGTTCCGGGACGCCCCATCCTTCTGCAACTACTTCCGCCAGGGCACCGGCTACACCCCGAAAGAATTCCGAAAAAACTACAGCGGAACCATTAACGCATAACCAGACAATACTCCACCATTTCTCAACTGCCCACCAGAAGAATCCACCCCAAAAAATCCGCATCCAAACATCCGGAACATCTCTTCCGGAAACAAAAAAGACGGCCGCTCAACCTGCATCCGTACCCAATGCAAATGATCTCCGTCTTTCACTTTCTGGAAAAGAAATGCTTAAGAAAAACATACAAAACAATAATAAACGCAAACACATACCCAAAGGCACCCAAGGCCGGAATCCCCCACAACTTCGGTTTCATATCCGTAGTACAGATGATACTGGAACTGATCAGAAGCGCCATCACCCACAGCCCCATCACAATGTTGCGCACCAGCCGCCGCAAAAGCCACGCCAGGTCATCTGAAGCATGAAGATCCAGATTGATCTTCGTCTGCCCTTTCATGCAGCCCTGAAGGAAATCCGCTGCCAGAGACGGAATATCAATGGCACGCCGAAGGGACCAGACAAGATTTTTACCACCTTTTTTGATCTCATGCTTCCAGTTCCCATTACTGAAAAACTGCTCCTTGATCCTTGCCGCGGCAATCTGTGTCATATTGATATCCGGACAGATCTCAGCAAGAACACCTTCCACATGAGTCAGTCCCCTTGCGAGCATAGTCAATCCATGCGGCATCATGATCTTGTTTTCCTTCATGACCTCCATCAGATCCACCATGACTTCCGCCACATCAATATTTCCCATATCCGCAGTACCATATTTCTCCATCAGTCCCCGGATATCTTCATAAAGCTTACTGGAATCCGGTTTGCCCTTAAACTCACCAAGAGCCAGAACTGCATCCTGGATCTTTCCGATATTGTTCATGGCAACCCCTTCAATGGCTTCTCCGATCAGCTGACGGTCATGCTCTGTGAGCCGTCCCATCATTCCCATATCGATCCAGACAATCTTTCCTTCCTGAATCCGCACATTTCCCGGATGGGGATCTGCATGGAAAAATCCATCCTCCATGACCTGTTTGATGAAATTATCCACATATTTCGTTCCAATCTCATTAAGGTCATAGCCATTGGCCAGAAGATTGGCCTTGTCATTGATGGCAAAACCGTCAATATATTCCATCACCAGAATATGAGGAGAAATATACTCCCGGTAAAGAATCGGCACTTTAACAAAAGCCACATCTTTATTCTTCTTGGCAAATTCCGCCATGTTGGCAGCTTCTGTCAGAAAGTTCATCTCCTCCTGTGTTACTGTCCACAGCTCACTTAAAACCATGTTCAGGTCCACCATCCCCTTGATGCTTACCGGCGGCATCAGACGCACAGCCTTATGCATCAGGCCGATATCCCTTGCCATGGTTTCATAGATTCCCTTACGCTGAACCTTGATCACAACTTCTTCTCCGGTTTTCAGCGTGGCGCGGTGAACCTGAGCGATGGAGGCCGCACCCAGAGGTTTCTGCTCAATACACTGAAATTCCTCCTGCCACGGACACCCCATAGATTCCTCCAGAACCTCGATGACCTGGGAAAATGGCATGGGTGGCACATCCGAGCAGAGTTTCATCAGCTCATCACAGTATCTCTTGGGAAGAATATCAGAACGCAGGGACATAATCTGACCCAACTTAATATAAGTTGGGCCCAGATCTTCCAGTATGAGCCGGAGCTTCTCAGGCGAAACACCCCGGGTAATGGCATGCTTTTTCAGAACAGCTGTGATCTCTCTCAGCCGTTCTCCATATCCGCTGTTCTCTTTCTTCTCCTGTTCTTCTCCGCCCATAAACTTCTCCATTTACTGCTTTCTTTGTGATATTTCTTATTACTCTGCTGCCGGCTCTTCGCTCCCGGCTTCTTCTGTTACCGTTTCTGCCTCCACAGGAGCTTCCGGTGCAGCCTCCTCAACCGGTTCTTCTGCTGCCTCAGAAGCCTCTTCTTTCTCTTTTGCTGCCTCAGCCTGCATACTCTCGATCTGTGCTTTCACAGCTGCCAGCTGCTCCGGTGTCAGTTTGGAGATCGTTGCTTTCAGCTCTTCCTGATCGTTCTTTCTGGCTGCAGATTCTTTTACAGAATCAGCGGCTGTCTTAACTGTTGATTTGATGTTGTGTTTCAGTTCCTGATTAAGAACCTTACCCTGCTCAACAGTAAGCTCGCCTTTTTTAACCAGCTCGTCCAGGATCTCCTTGGATTTCTCTGCTGTCACTGCTGCTGTACCAATTCCTACTAATAAGATTTTCTTCAGTCCTTCGCCTAATTCCATAATAATTCTCCTTTCCTAAAAACGGCCACTGCCGTTCCATGTACCTGATCGATTTCTACCATATTCCCAGAAAAACAAGCCCTTTCGGAACAAAAATGATCAGCCCGACAATCGCTGCCATGATCGCTGCGATCAGTACTGCTCCGGCTGCTGTGTCCTTGGCGATCTTTGCCAAAGGGTGACGTTCTTCTGTTACAAGATCTACCACAGCTTCCACTGCCGTATTTACCAGTTCCAGCGCCATCACCATTCCGAACAGTCCCAGGCAGATACACCACTCCGTCACGGAAATTCCAAGGATCAGCCCTGCGATCACCACAAGAACTGCCACCGTACAGTGGATCTTCATATTTCTTTCCTGGCGGATACAGGTAAAAATTCCCTGAAACGCATAACCGAAACTTTTATATAACGGGTCCTTTTTTTTGCCTGCCATGTTCCTCACCTGATTTCCTGTGTGAATGATCCCCACCATGGGGAATTATGGAATTATTATAACAAGTTTGCAGGAATATTTCCAGTATTTCAGAAAATTTATGAATATTTAAGGAGTATATGTGATTATTCACAGATAACTTTCAACCACATATACTCCTGATTTTCCCCCATATTATTCCACATTTTTCAGTGCTTCATCCATAGGCACGTGACGGATTCTCCGAAATTCCAGCACTGCTACCACTGCATAAGTCGCGATTCCGATTGCCATCATTTTCACATAGATCATCGGATCCACCCACATGGTGATCCAGCCTGAGATACTGGAAAGCATCATCTCTCGGAACAGCACTTCCATGATCTGCCGCTCAATGGGAAGACTTAAGAGCAGGCAGATCACCACTACAAGTGATGTGGACAGTATATAGAGCCGGCTGATCTCCCCATCTGTATAGCCCAGAATTTTGGTCATGGAAATGGCCTGGGCATTTTTTTCGATAATGACCTTGGAAAGCAGATAGATCACCACCAGAAAAATAATCACGGAGAATCCGTACATCATTCCCATCATATCTCCCATGGAGACATCCAGCTGCCTGGATATTTTTGTAAGAGATTCCAGATCAATCACAGATCCGATATATTTTGAATCGATATCTTTGATCTCCGTATCAGAAAAATATCCCCCAAAATAATCATCGCCCAGATCAAACACCTCATTCAGTTTATCCCGCTCCATAAATACACAGAGGCTTGCCGTATAATCATAAATCCCATCTACCTTAAAGGAATACTCGTCCTTCTCGTATTTTTCCTTCAAGGTTATAATATCGCCCTTTTTGATCCGGAATTTATCCGCATAGGCACTGGAAATATAAACACCGTCCCCCGAAAGATCTGCATGGATGTACTGGCTGTCCGGCTCCACACCGTAGAGCACGATCTCCTCGCTTTTATATTTGCCAGGCATGGTATTCAAAGAATACGCAGAAAATTTTTCCGCATCTTTATTGTCCGTTCTGGTATCCATATAATATTCCAGAAGAGAGAGCATGCCATCCAGCTTGTTTCCTGAAGAAACACTTGCCGGAACACTGAGCATATACTGATATTTTGCCAGCATGTTCCCCTGGATTTCCAGCTGATAGTGATCCAGGGCAGATGGCAGGAGCATTCCGAAAAACAGCAGCAGATTGGCAAAAATAACGCCCACAAACAACACCAGATAATTGCTGACATTCTGAAAGATCACACGAAGGCGGAATCTGGAAAAGATTCCTATCTTCGGACTTAAATACACTGCCCGTTTCTGTTTTTTTCCGGAAAAATCCCTTCGCAGGAATTTAAGGGGCGAAAGCTGCAGGCGATACCGGAGCACTGCATAGTTGATCAGTATCATAATGATGACCGGAACTACCGTTGTCAGAAGAAATGCCTCTGCATTCCATACAGTCACATACGTCGGCAAACTGTAACTTCCGTAATACATACCCGCGCACACGCCTTTAAAGACGGTATACCCAAGAATATTTCCGGCCAGGGCACCGGCCAGTGTTACCAGCACAGGAAGCGTCATATAGTGAAGGATCAGCTCCCGCCTGGTATAACCGGATGCACGAAGGGTACCGATCACGCCCGCTTCCTTACGGATAGTATTGCTGATGGTGATTCCAAACACAAAAGCCATGATTACGATCACGATATAAAGAAGCATGACAACCATAGCCTTATCTCCACCCATATCATCACCGGTAAAAATAATCGCCTGATTAAGATAACGTGGGACAAAAGCCTCCAAGGTCACAACGTTTCCAATATCCTCCATGAGATCCTCGGAAACCTTTTTCTCCTCTTTTTCGTCTTTTGGCTGCTGATTGTAGATCCAGGCATAATTGTACTGGAGTTTTTCCTGATCCAGAGTCTCAAATTCCTCCGGAGTTACGATTCCCACGCCGAATTTTACAGAATCAAACATGGAATCGTTATTATTCTGAAACAGGGCACTGTAATCCGAAAGTGCCACCAGACCTGTGATCTTCCAGAACTTTTTGCCCCTGGTGAGGGTATCCCCTACCTGAAGGCTGTTGTTATCCGCATACATACGGTCAATGGCGATCTCCCCCTGACCGGATGGCATTTCCCCCTTCATGAGGCAGACCTTGTTCACCTGCTCCCGGTTCTTAAAGAAACGCATGGTACTTCCGTTATCCAACGCTTCTTCTATATAATAGTTCTCGTAAAGTTTGACACCGGCTGCCTCAATGTCTTTCCACTGAGATCTGTAAACTTTTTCCGCAGTACGGAAATTTCCGTTTTCGATGTTATATTTGTCAAAACTTTCGTCATAGGCTTTCAGCATACTTCCGTCAGCCACCAGGAAGCCGGACACGAACCCGATAGTCAGGACCATCAGCAGAAAAACCACCAGATATTTTCCAAATTCCCCCTTCAGTTCCCTGGGGATACGTTTACGCAAAGGACTCTTCATGCCTGCCCCCTTACCATTCCAGATCTGCAGCCGGAATCTTCTGCTCATTCTGATAGTTTTTGCGGATCATACCGTCACGAAGCTTCACCACACGGTCCGCCATATCCTTGATGGCATCGTTGTGCGTAACCATAACTATGGTGTTTCCGTATTTATGGTTTACGGTTTCGATCAGCTTGAGGATTTCCTTTGATGTGTTGTAATCCAGTGCACCGGTCGGCTCATCACAGAGCAGGATGTCCGGATTCTTTACAATGGCGCGTCCGATGGCAGTTCTCTGCTGCTGGCCTCCGGAAAGCTGATTGGGAAGCTTTCTCTGGTGCTCATAAAGTCCCAGGGTATGAAGCAGCTCATCCACATCCAGCGGCCTGTCACTTAAATAGGCACCAACTTCAATATTTTCCCGCACAGTCAGATTTGGGATCAGATTATACATCTGGAAAATATAGCCCAGATGTTTTCGCCTGTATAAGGAGAGCTTTTTTTCTTTCATATCTTCCAGGCACTCCCCCTGAATGGTGATACTGCCTGCATCTGCTCCGTCAATGCCGCCGATGATATTTAACAGTGTGGATTTTCCGGAACCGGATGGCCCCAGCAACACACAGAATTCTCCTTTTTCTATTTCCAGATCAATCCCTTTCAGAACATCCACACGGCTTTCCCCTGCCCCGAAGGATTTTTTGATCCCTTTTATCTCCAGAAACATACAATTTCTCCTTCCATCCATTTGGAAATATACTTTTTTATAATAAAAGTACTGTCAATCATATGTTAGATGAGACTTACTATTTTGTCAAGAAGCTGTATTATTTTCGTATATTTTTTATAAGTCTGCCGGGAATTCCAAGAAGCACAGATAACAAAAGAGAAATTCCGAATATGCTTCCCATGATTGCCATCATATACAGGACCATTCCCGCTTTTCCCGGTAATCTTCCAAGAATCACCGCATTGAGCCAGTCCTGATATCCCATATGGCTGAGGAAATCACGAACTGCCATATGAAGCAGATAGATCATAAAAGTACAGGAGGCGATCTGACAGATCATCCGCTTTCCCCTGCTTTCTTTTTTCTCTCCCTGAAACAATGCCAGGCAAAAACATGCAACACAGACTGCACAGAAAAGGCCCATGGCACTGAACCAGAAGATCACGCAGGAAGGCTGTCCATCAATTCTGTACTGCCACCGCTGGATCACCGACCGGATCATATTCACAAATAAAAATCCCATGCCTGCAGCAGGAATCCATTTTTTTGTAAATTTTCCGCGGTTCCGGTAAAGGATATGTCCCCAGATCATCTCAATGGCCGCCGGAAAGGCTCCGTTTATGGAATGATGTGCAAATGCGCCAAGAGTATTTCCCGAAATATCATTCAGCACAAAAAATCCAAAGGTTGCTATCAGAAAAATCTGTGTTCTCTTCCGATCCTCATCCAGATAATCCACAAAACATTTCAGTACCGGAAAAAGCAGCATCAGGAATACATAAACATAAATATACCAGAGATGATCACTGTGAGGTACCGGGTTATTCCAGGAAAGCAGTGTTTTCAATGCTGTTTTATATTTTTCTGGTGAAAAGCAGATACTGACACTTAATTTTTCGCCATCAAGAAGCCATCCGAAAAACAGGAAACCAAATATGCTGTAAAGCACTACCGGTATTCCGAGATTTTTCCAGGTACGTTTCAGAATCCTCTCATAACTTCTGCTCTGGAACAGGAAAAAACCGGTGATCATAAAAAACACCGCTACTCCATCCGCAACAATACAGTTAAAAAAAACTCTGGAGAATATCCAGCTTCCATCTACCTGTGCATACAGTGCCGTATGAATCCCGATTACCATCAGACATGCCAGAATTCTCATAAACTCCACACCCGGGTCTCTCTTCATTTTTGTCTCTCCTTTCCCCCCATGTAAAAAATTCGTCATTTTTCCCTTATTGTAGCATAATATCAATACTTTTCCCACAGCTTTCCAGCCCTTGCCAAAAGCCCGAAAAACGTATATAATGTGGGAGTATCTATATATTTTTAACCAAATAAATCTTATTTTTTTAAAGGAGTGAATATTGAAAGTGGACCCCAGCGACACTTACCAGATAATCATATTACTTATTCTGCTGGCATTGTCAGCCTTTTTCTCATCTAACGAAACCGCGCTGATGTCGGTAAACCGGATCCGTCTCCGCTCTCTTGCAGACGAGGGCAACAAACGTGCATCCATGGCTCTTGACATTCTAGAAGATCAGATGCCAAAACTTCTCAGTGCGATTCTCATCGGAAACAACATTGTGAACATTTCGGCTTCTTCCCTTGCAACAACACTTGCATACAGTTTTGGCGGATATATGGTCAGCATCGTGACATTGATCCTTACTGTCCTGATCCTGATCTTCGGCGAGATCACCCCAAAGAACTACGCAACCATAAACGCGGAAAAGATCACTCTCCGTTATATCCCGATTTTTAAATTTCTCATGACTATTATGACGCCGGTGATTTTTATCATCAATCTCTTTTCCAGAGGTGTGATGCGCCTTATGCGTGTGGACCCGGATGCTGCCAGCAAGGCCATGACTGAGGAAGAGCTCCGTACCATCGTGGATGTGAGCCATGAGGACGGTGTCATTGAATCCGATGAGAAAGAAATGATCTACAATGTGTTTGATCTTGGAGATGCCACAGCCAAGGATATCATGGTGCCGAGAGTCCATGTTACTTTTGCAGACGTGGAATCCACCTATGATGAGCTGATCGAGATTTTCCGTGAAGACAAATTCACCCGTCTCCCGGTTTACAAAGACAGCCAGAATAATATCGTGGGAATTATCAATATGAAGGATCTTCTCCTCTATGACAAAAATGAAGAATTTGTCATTGACCGTTTCTTGCGGAAACCGCATTTCACTTATGAGACAAAAAGCATTTCCGATCTTCTTGTAGAAATGAAGGATTCCACCTTCAACATTGCTATTGTCCTGGATGAGTACGGTGATATGGCCGGACTTATTACACTGGAGGATATCCTGGAGGAAATCGTCGGCGAGATCCATGACGAGTACGACGAGAAAGAGGACGAACTTGTCCAGAAAATTTCCGACCGTGAATATATCATCGAGGGTTCCATGCACCTGGACGATGTGAACGATCACCTGAATACAGAACTGGATTCTGAGGATTACGATTCCCTTGGCGGATTTATCATCGAACACCTGGACCGCCTGCCTGTTGCCGGTGATGAAGTGATCACAGAGGAAGGCATCCGTCTGATCGTGGAAAAACTGGATAAGAACCGCATTGAGAAAGTGCATGTTTATCTTCCGGAAACGCTTCATGTAAGCGATCATGAATCCGAATAGAACCATTATCGGAACTGTCTATTTCTGATTGACAGTTCCGATATTTTATATTATAATAGTATAAAATTTTTATTCATATTTACTAAATGCAATGACAGGGAGTAGTACATAGTTTCCGGATGCACAGAGAGAAGATGGCCGGTGAGAATCTTCGTGACTGAACTGTGGAAGTAGCCCTCGAGCAGTGGACTGAACCATGGATCTTCATGCAGTAAGCTTCATCGTCATTCCCACGTTACAGGGAGGCAGTATAATTTTGTACTGGCAGAGAGCAGAGTTTTACCTCTGAAAACAGGTGGTACCGCGGAATCATCCGTCCTGAGCATATTTTATCCGATATGCCGGGACTTTTTTATTGGAAAAATTTCTCGCGGCAGCCCTTATCTGCTTAACTTTTCACATCATCAAAGGAGGGAACCAATTCATGAAACAGATTTCCGGAAACAAATTGCTTGTAAAAGCCTTAAAAGAAGAAGGCGTTGATGTTCTGTTCGGCTATCCTGGTGCCTGCACCATCGATATCAGCGATGAATTATATAAACAGAGCGGCATTGACATCATCCTGCCACGTCACGAACAGGCCCTTGTACACGAAGCAGATGCCTATGCCAGAACTACCGGAAAGGTTGGCGTATGTCTCGTTACCAGCGGTCCCGGAGCTACCAACCTTGTTACAGGTCTTGCAACTGCCAACTATGACAGTGTTCCGCTTGTATGCTTTACCGGACAGGTTGCCCGTCACCTCATCGGAAACGATGCATTCCAGGAAGTTGATATTGTAGGAATCACCAGAAGCATCACAAAATATGGCGTAACTGTCCGCAACCGTGAGGATCTTGGCCGTATTATTAAAGAAGCTTTCTATATTGCACGTACCGGACGCCCGGGTCCTGTTCTGATCGACCTTCCAAAGGACGTAATGGCCGAGCTTGGAAGTGCCGAATATCCGAAGAGTGTCAATATCCGTGGTTACAAACCGAATACCAGCGTTCACATCGGACAGCTGAAACGAGCTCTCAAAATGCTTCAGAAGGCAAAAAAACCTCTGTTTCTTGCCGGCGGCGGTGTGATTATTTCCCGCGCCCAGGAGATTTTTACCCAGGTTGTTGAGAAGACTCAGGTTCCGGTTGTCACAACCGTTATGGGACGTGGTGCCATCTCCACAAAGAACCCTCTGTTTATCGGAAATCTTGGTATGCATGGTGCTTATGCCGCAAATATGGCAGTGAATGAATGCGATCTTCTGTTTTCCATCGGAACCCGTTTTAACGACCGTATCACAGGCAAGCTCCATGAATTTGCCCCACATGCACAGATCGTCCACATCGATATTGACACCGCTTCCATTTCCAGAAATATCCATGTAGACATCCCCATCGTTGCCGATGCAAAAGAGGCAATAACAAAAATGAATGAATATGTACAGGACTGTAATACCGGCAAATGGCTGAAGCAGATCCAGGAATGGAAGGAAGAGCATCCTCTTACCATGAAAGATCGTGGTATTATGGGACCGCTGGATATCATCGGCGAGATCAACCGCCAGTTTGACAAGGCCATTCTTGTTACCGATGTAGGTCAGCATCAGATGCTAGTGAGCCAGTATGCAGACATCACTGAGAACCGTCAGCTGATCATGTCCGGCGGACTTGGAACCATGGGTTACGGCCTTCCGGGTGCCATCGGTGCCAAGATCGGCAATCCGGACACACCGGTCATCTCCGTTTCCGGTGACGGCGGCATGCAGATGAACATTCAGGAGCTGGCTACCGCAGTTCTGGAGGAACTTCCGATCATCTGCTGTATCTTTAATAATGAATATCTTGGAATGGTCCGCCAGTGGCAGAAGCTTTTCTACGGAAAACGCTACGCCATGACAAACTTAAAAGCCGGTGCACTCTCCCGCCGTACAGACGGACAGGAATATCCGGAATACACACCGGATTTCATCCGTCTCGCAGAGAGCTATGGGGCAAAAGGTATCCGCGTAACTGAAAAGGATCAGATCGCGGCTGCTTTCGAAGAGGCTAAGAAGAATACAAAAACTCCTACGATCATCGAATTTATCATTGATCCGGAGGAAATGGTTTACCCGATGGTTAAGCCGGGCGGTACTCTGGCTGATCTGATCATGGATTGTTAGGAGGAATGAATGATGGATAAAGGAATGAAAAAAAGATGGATCTCTCTCTACGTTGAAAACCAGGTCGGTGTTCTTTCCAAGATTTCCGGTCTTTTCTCCGGAAAGTCCTATAACCTGGACAGTCTTACGGTTGGAACCACCGAGGACCCCACAGTTTCCAGAATGACCATCGCCACAGTCAGCGATGATGAGACTTTTGAGCAGATCAAAAAACAGCTGAACCGTATGATCGAAGTTATCAAGGTCATTGATTTTACAGATGTATTTGTTCGAATGAAGGAGATCCTTTACATCAAGGTAAAGGGCTGCTCCCCGGAAGATAAAGTAGAACTTTTCCAGATTGCTGAGACTTTCAAGGCACGTGTCATCGACTATGGAAAAGACAGCCTCCTTCTGGAATTCGTCCAGACCGCAACCAAAAATGACGCGGTCATCAAGCTTATCAAAGAAGAGTTCAAGCATATCGAAGTTGTCCGCGGCGGAAGTGTCGGAATTGAGTCCATCAGTATGATGGAAAGATAAAAGCGGAATAATACTCCGACAGAAAAACACGGGGCTGATGCTTTAACGATTAATAAATCGTGATTTTTACAGCCCCGAGTTTGTTCATATACATTCATTATTTCTGCATAAATTCAAGCACTGCCTCTTTCGTCGGAATCGCAGGGATTCCGCCTCTCTTTTGCACACACAATCCAGCAACTGCATTTCCCAAAACAGCACACTTTTTGATTTCTTCCCATTCCATTTTTTCAACATTCTTATTCATAGAAAGGATACTGCATAATACGCCTCCCCAGAATGAATCACCTGCCCCAGTCGTGTCGACCGCATGTGTCTGAAATGCTTTGATGATTTCTTTTCTGCTTTTTGTTGTCATAAGAACGCCCTGTTCTCCCAATGTAATGGCAACCAGCTTTGGTCCCATGGCAAGGAGTTGATCTGCAGCCTGCTCATAACTTTTCGCCTCTGTCAACAGAATACTCTCTTCATCCGATACCTTCATGACATCTACCAATTCTATGACAGATCTCATTTTTTTCACTGCATACTCTTTGCTCTTCCAAAGAGACGAGCGATAATTTGGATCATAGGAAATAAGTACACCCGCTGCTTTTGCCATTTTTACCGCTTCGATCGTTGTACTTTCTGCCGGTTCATCTGTCAACGATAATGATCCAAAATGAAAAACTCTACAACCTGAAATTAATGTCTGATCCAGTTCTTCTTTTTTTAACTGTGTATCTGCACCCGGTTTTCTTGCAAAAGAAAAATTCCGTTCTCCATTTTCACCAATTTCCACAAATGCCAACGTTGTAAAATAACCCGGATCTTCAACAATAGCATCTGTATTGATTCCTTCCTTTTGCAGTGTCTTCTTTAAAAATTTACCATGCATATCGTTTCCAACTTTTCCAATAAAAGATGTGCGATACCCAAAGTGGCTTGCAACGGTTAGAAGATTTGCCGGAGCACCGCCGGGATTCTGTTCGAACAATTTCCTCCCATCCTGACTATATCCTGCTTCCGTAAAATCAATCAGCAATTCTCCCAATGCCACGATATCAACTTTTTTTTCCATTTTTTAGTTCCTCTACAATCTCGTTATAACGTTTTTTATTTAACCGGTAGAAAAATAATACAACCGCAGTCACAATCCACAGTACACCCGGAATCGTCGTAAATGCATGCTTCATAATTGAAAGTACAATTGCATTTTGTGTCTGATTTGCAATATAACCATATTTTCCAAGTAATCCTGCTAAAAGTGCTGTTCCAACTGCCATTCCGATTTTATTTCCAAGTGAAATAAATGCATACTGAAAACCGTCATTTCTAAGTCCGGTTTTCCACTCCCCATATTCCACACAGTCTGGAATAATTGCATAGATTGCGGTATTAAATCCAGAGAAGAAAAACTGTGTGAGACCAGATAATGCATAAAAAATAGCTGGTGATTCTTTGGCATTGAAGAAAAACATAGACAACATGGAAATTCCTGTAAATAAAGCAAAGAGAGATGCTGTTCTTCCTTTGTTATTCAACTTGCGGAATAATGGTTGAAAACAGGCTGCCCCGATGATAGAAGGAATAATAATGCACATCGAATAAGTTGTGTAGTAGGAGGCATTCCCTTCCACATATGTAAAATAATACAGAATATCTGCGTTTCTACCATATAATGTAAATCCAAATAATATCTGTCCTGCCAATGCAAGAAGATATGGTCTGTTCTGCATGACTGCTTTCAACTGTATCTTTACAGAAATTTTTTCTTTTTCCGGAGTAATCACTGCCTCTTTCGTCTTCGCAAAGCAGAAGAAATGACAGGCTGTAAAAATACATCCATATATGACCGCAACCGTCAGATATCCTGTCTTTGCACTGTGACTGCCGAATTTGCTGAGCAGCGGAACTGTGATAATATTTAACACACCAATTGCAATCATCGCTGCAACCGAACGGGATGTATTTATTTTTGCACGTTCATCAATATCCTGTGTCATAGCACCACACAAGGTTCCATATGGAATATTCACACAGGTATACCCCAAAACCAGCAGACAATATGTAATTACCATATAAATGATCTTTCCATTCTGCGGCCAGTCAGGTCTTGCCCAGAATGTCATAACAAGAAGAATCGCTGTAATTGGTGCCGCTACTAACAGCCATGGACGGTACCGTCCCCATCTCGATTTTGTTTTATCCGTAAGTCCCCCGACGATTGGATCATTGATCGCATCCCAGAATCTTGAAAAAAGCATAAGTGCTGACACAGCCGCCATACTGATTCCGAACACGTCTGTATAAAATATCATCAGAAAATTACTGACGAACATCCAGCTGAAATTACATCCGACATCACCAAAACCATATGCAATCTTACTGATCAGAGGTACTTTTCCATTTTTGTTTTCGCTTCCCATATGTCCCTCCTATTTTTATCAGAGTTTCTGACAGAACTCTATTCTTTCCTCATTTGGGCCCTTGATCATAAAAAACTTCACACCATTTTCCCAAAATGGCAGTTCTTCGATTCCGTCTGTAATAATTGTGTATTTTTCATTGCAGATTTTCTGATACATACTTTCAATGTCTTCCACATCAAGTGCAACATGTTGGTATGCACCGTCTGACATTGCCGCCTGCCCATTTTCAAAAGTCTCTATACAGTAATTTTTTATCTGTAAAAATGCCACTTTTTCCCCTGCTTTTTCATTATAAGACTGCATAATTACTTCAAATCCAAGACTCTTATAAAACTCAACTGTTTTCTGCAAATCGTTTGTCGGAAGCCCGATATGAGCAACTCCGACAATTCCATATTTATTTTCCATACGAACTCCTTACTTTTCACTGACGTTGATAATTACTTTCATCGTTGTCTCGCGGTTATCATCAATATACTGGTACGCCTTCAGATAATCTTTAAAAGCAAATGTCTTTGAGATGAGCGGTTTCAAATGAACTTTGCCCTCATTTACCAGTCTGATTCCATCTATGTAATCATCATGGCGGTACATCATCGTGCTCTTAATGTCAAGTTCGTGGTCATTTGCCACTGCAAGATCTACTTCTGCCATTCCTGCAAAAACAGCCACCAGTACGATCGTGCTTCCTTTTCTTGCATATTTAATTGCCTGTCCCATTGTGATATTGTTTCCGGCACAGTCGTAGATCACATCTGCCTTATCCGGTCCAAATGCTTCGATCATTGCCTCACCGAAGTCTTTATTTTTGGTATTCACACACACATCAATTCCACATTCTTTTGCCTTTGCCAGTCTAAGATCACTGATATCTGTGATCATCACTTTCGCTGCCCCCATTCCTTTTGCTGCCTGTGCCACGAGATTTCCGATCGGTCCTGCGCCAAGGACTACAATATTCATGCCAGCCACATCGCCCATCTGTTTTACACCATGAACTGCCACCGCAAGAGGTTCGATCATAGCTCCTTCTTCATAGGACATATCTTCTGGAATAGGTGTTACTTTAGATGCATCCACTGCAAAATACTCAGATGCTGTTCCTGTCGTCTGAAATCCCATTACTTTTAATTCCTCACAGAGATTATACTTTCCATGACGACATGGATAGCAATGTCCACAATATACCTGAGGCTCTATCGTCACCTTCTGTCCCACATGAAACTCTGTGACATTTTTTCCAAGTTCTGTAATCTCACCAGAAACCTCATGTCCCTGTGTTACCGGATATTTTGTAAACGGATGTTTTCCATGATAAACATGAATATCTGATCCACAAACACCAATATTCATAATCTTTACCAACACCTGATTTTCCTTTACCTCCGGAACCGGAACCTCTCTGAAAATAATTTCTCCTGGATTTGTCATTACCTGCTGTAACATAATTGTTTCCTCCTTTTTTATCATAATTGTTTTCTCCTTATTTATATTGTTTTATTTGATCTTTTATAAATTGTTTTATTAAAGCAATTACATTATTATCCTGTAAACACGATTTGTCAATATGTTTTTCATAATTTTATATATTTCATAATTTTAAAATACATTTTTTGTGTATTTTTCACAATCAACACGAAAAAAACGGAAAGGAAACCGTAGTTACTGTTTTCTTTCCGTTTTTTACTATAATATCTTTTTCTAATTTTACACAACTTCTCGTTTTTCACACATATAAAGCGGACATCTGCATTCACTTTGCAACCTGTCAGTGGGAGCTTTTAACTCCAACAGAGTGAACATCCCCTTACCCAACGCTTGATGCCCTGCGCACCAGATGCGGTGTACTGCTTATCTGCGTTCAAAAAATTTACAATTCTGCCATATGTTTTGTAAAAAAGTATTTCGCAGCTCCAACAGCCGACGCTTCTTTCTTATACGAACAATTTTTTAAGTATGAAACATCATGCTCAAAGCCATTATATGCCATCACTTTTTCTCCCAGTGGTATCATATAATCTGACAATACACCTCCCACATCACCTCCGAGTATGATATCCATATCATATGCCATCCGCAGATTTGATATCAAAACAGCAAGATGATCCAGATACGCATTCCATGTCTGCAAAATTTTTTCATCACCACTTTCAATTTTTTCCATAAATGCATCCAGTGACTGCCTGTTATCTTGTGTCAGTACACTTGCAGCACAATATGCATCTGCACATCCTGCTTTACCACAATAACACTTTCTTCCACCGGGAACGAGTATCATGTGACCAAACTCACCTGCTTTCTGGTTCTGCCCTCGAAACAGCTTTCCATCTATGCAGAATGCGCCTCCTAAGGTGTGGTTCAAAGACAGATATATCGCATTTGGATACTTTTGCTTTTTTTCTGCAAGCATTGCAGCATTAGCATCGTTTTCAAAATATACTGGAATTTCCAAAGCCTGCTCTAAAAAGCGCAGACTATAATTCTCTATACCTAAAGCATGGGATTTTAAAACGATCCGTTCTTTCTGATCAATAATTCCCGGAATCGCCACTCCAATCCCAAGTAGCGTATCCTTCGCTAATTCGCCTTCAAGAAAAGTTTTGACCTTTTGTGCCACTTCTGTACAATAGGATAATTCTGCCGTAAATTTTAAACGGATGCGATCTTTTTTTATAATCTCATCTCCAAGATTTACTAATACCATTTCTATATGATTCGCTGTAATCAAAATTCCCATTGCATGACAGTATGACTTATTGATCCCTATACTTTTTGCCTTTCGTCCACCGGTCGAAGCATATTCCCCAGTTTCTTCCAACACCATTTTTTCTAACAAGTCATTCACATTTGCTAACACAGTCGGCATACTCAAGTTTAACTCTTTTGCGATTCCCGCCTTGGATGTAACATGATTGTTCAGCACATAATTAATTATTCTTTTTCTTGTTATATTTTTTTTATCTTTATTTTCCGTTTTCTTACCCTCTTTTATTAAATATATTATAAAAGAATTATATGCTTTTTTATTCTTCTTGTAAAGCAATGTTTTATAATAAATCTCCGACAGAATTTATCTTATAAACAGCAAAAAGCTCCCGAAGGAGCTTTCCACGCATTAGAACACCAATTCTTTTAACACAATCTCTTCTGCCATATTACGAATATCATTTACCAATCTGACCCATTCCATCTAATCACGAGCTTTCAACTCAGCACTGGTTGCATCCAACTCATCTAAGTCGATCTCTATCGTGTCATCTGGTTTTTGCGCGAGCAACGAGGCAAGCCGAGATGCTTGCATCTCGATTTACCGACTACCGCGTTCATCGAGACAAGTACTCTTGTCTCGATGTTGGGACAAAAGAACAACCGTCTCCACATGAACGCCCTGGCAGAACTGATCTACTGCACAGGCGTGGGTCATCTCATATCCTGCCTCATAAAATGCCGGGAGGTCTCTTACAAGACTTGTAACCTTGCAGGAAATGTATACGATCTGGTCTACACCGTAAGCCAGGATCTTTGGAAGGGCTTTGGGGTGAACGCCATCTCTGGGCGGATCAAGGATGATCATATCCGGTTTCTCCGGCACATCATCCAGAACCTTCAGCACATCCCCGGCAATAAAACGACAGTTATTGATGCTGTTAAGTGCAGCGTTTTCTCTGGCGGCTTTTACCGCGTCTTCCACGATCTCCACGCCGATCACCTCGCTGGCAACGGACGCCGCAAGCTGGGCAATGGTGCCGGTTCCGCTGTAAAGATCAAACACTACCTTATCTCTGGTATCTCCTACATATTCCCGCACCTTGGAATACAGGATCTCCGCAGCCAAGGAATTTGGCTGGAAAAAGGAAAAGGTGCTGATCTTAAATTTCAGCCCAAGAAGTTCTTCATAGAAATAATCCTTTCCATAAAGGATCTTCGTCTCGTCGCTCTGTACCACGTCGGATAAAGAATCATTTAAAATGTGCATGATCCCCACGATCTTCCCTTCCAGCGGAAGCGCAAGAAGCTGTTCTTTCAGAGGCTCCAGATCATATTCTTCCTGGGTGGTGGTTACCACATGGACCAGGATCTCACCACTTGTGACGCCTCTTCGAAGAAGAAGATGTCGAAGATACCCCACATGCTGCAGCTTTTTATAGAAGCTGGCATTACGCTCCAGGAAAAACTCCCGCACGCAGACCAGGATCTTCGTCATATCCGGATGGACAAGCTTACAGTCATCCGTATTCAGGATATCGTAAGTGCTTCCCTTCTTGTGAAGTCCAAGGGACAGCGGCCCATCCTTATACTCATCCCCAAAGGAAAACTCCATCTTATTGCGGTACCCAAACTCAATAGGACTGCCATAAATCCCATCCCAGTGATATAAATGATCTGCAGCCTCAGCTTCTTCCGTCCCATCACTGTTCTTCCCGATCTTAGCCAGACTTTCTTTTACTGCCCCATCCAGAAGTTCTCTCACCTGGCGCTCCTTCATCTCCTTCTGCGCCTCATAGCTCATGGTCTGGTACATGCAGCCGCCGCATGCCGGAAACTCCTGACAGGCAGGTTCTCTTGTTTCCAGGGGAGATTTCTCCAGGACCTCCAGAAGACGTCCTTCCGCCCGGCCGGAACGTTTCTTATTGATCATAAACCGGACTTTCTGTCCCGGGATTCCGTTTTTTACAATTACTTTCTGGTCATCAACCCAAACAAAACCTTTGTTTGGAAATTCCACTTTTTCTATAATACCTTCGTAAATTTCACCTTTTTTCATAAATCCTCTTTCTGTTTTATAACTAGTGCAGCGTTTCACGGTCCGTCTTCAAAAATCAAGCCCCGGTATCGCGCCGGGGCTTCAATTATCCGCTTCTCATATTCATACATAACAGACAGCCATTCTGATCTGCTCAAAACAGCCTCTGCAGTGAAAGTTCTTACTCTTCCTCATCCTCGAAATAATCATCGAAGTCATCATCAAAATCTTCTTCAAAATCTTCCAGATAATCCGGAGCGAAGAAACGGTATACTGCAAACGCAATACCGGCAACAGCTGCAACAGCACCGATGATCGCCAGTACCCAAAGGACTGTGTTCTTATCTTTCTCTTCTTCTTTTTTCTTCAGTGTTGCGAGCAGTTCTTCAAGTTTTGTTGTATTTAAATTCATAACACTGCACCATCCTTTCTTTCTGTTCGGCTGTACTTTCTGTCAGTAAATCTGCAGCGCAGCGTTTTTTAAGGTCGCTGCACCCGAGCCTTTTTTTAATGTTCTTATTATACCACCATATGTCTGGTTTTACCAGAACTTACACAAATTTTCGCAGAAACATTCTGTAAAAAAATCGCCGTATTTCCGGCATTTCCGGAAAGATACGGCGGTTTTCTCTTATTCTTTATGGGTTCCTCGGATCACTTTGATCCCGCGTTCTTCTATCAGACCGCAGATCTGTGTTATCCGCGGACATTCCTTTTTTTCCTCATTCAGACGGCATACCCCGACATGGATGACGCTGATCTTTTCACTGACCAGCCGGTCTGCCTTTTCCAAAATCCCCTCATCTTCAGCAGGTTCTTTTGCATTGGTTTCTTTGCATCCGTTGCATGTCATCACAGCTGCCAGAATCGTATCTTCCGGATAGCCGGAAAAAAAATCTCTTCTTTCCCGAAATGCAGACAGACATCCTGCCCTGGTACACACATCATTGGAATTAAGGCATGTCAAAATCCCGATCTTTTTCATCTTTTTCCCTCTATGCATCCCGCCTCACAGCCAGAATCATAAAAACAAAATATGCATCTTTCCGCGGCTGTCGTAAACGATCTCCGCTTCTACTTTATAGATCCTGCGGATCAGCTCCGGGGTCAGGACTTCTTCCGGCGTTCCGTAACCTTCCAGAACTCCGTCCTTCAGTACATAGATCTTATCACAGTATGCTGCTGCAATATTCAGATCGTGAATAGCGGAGATCACGGTTACATTAAGTTTTTTCACCAGCTCCATCAGCATGATCTGGTGGGTAATGTCCAGATGATTGGTAGGCTCATCCAGAATCAGTGCAGAGGTCTGCTGGGCAAGTGCTCTTGCCAGGATCACCCTCTGCTGCTCTCCTCCGGAAAGAGTGGAAAAGGTACGGTCTGCAAACGCCTCCATCTGTACGGTTTTCAGCGCTTCATCCACGATCTGGTAATCTTTTGCATTGTCCCGTTCCAGAGTCTTTTTATGAGGCGCACGCCCCATAAGAACCACCTCGCGGACCGTAAAATCAAAATTATAATAATTGTGCTGTGCCACCACGGCCATTTTTTTCGCAGAGCTTCGAACACTCATGGAATGAAGCTCCTCGCCGTCCAGATACACGGCTCCTGCGTCTGGTTTCAGAATACGGTAAATGCATTTCAGCAAAGTGGATTTTCCGCTTCCGTTTGGTCCGATGATTCCTACCAGTTCCTTATCCTGGGATTCCATGGAGATTCCCTTCAGGATCTGTCTGGCGTGAAAGCCAACCTGAATATTTTCTGTGGTGATCTTCATTACCGGGCACCTCCGAATCCATAGGATTTCCGCACAAGCAGATAAATAAAGCAGGGAGCACCGATAATGGATACCAGCACACCGATGGGCATCTCGGAATTTTTAAGGATCACACGACATGCCACATCGCACCAGATCAGAAACGATGCACCAAGAAGCGCACTTAAGGGGAGCAGTTTTCTGTGATCTGTTCCAAAAAGGATCCGGACCACATGAGGGATCACCAGTCCCACAAATCCGATCACACCGGCACAGTACACGGCAAATCCGATCATAACAGAAGCAACGATCAGATAAAAAGTCCGCAGTCTGTGCAGATCTGTTCCAAGGGTAATGGATACGTCATCTCCCAGAAGCATCAGATTCAGGTTCCGGTACTGCGTCCAGAAAACAGCCACGCACATCAGCGTGACCGGAAGCATTACACCCACTCTGATCCAGCTTGCTCCGGCAAGACTTCCCATGCTCCACTTCATAACTTCTGTTGCCGCATTTTTGTCATTGGTAATATAAATGACAAAATTGGAAAAAGCAGAACAGACTGCGCTGACCGCCATTCCCGCAAGGATCAGTTTTGCGGAAGTTGCCTTTCCACCCATGTTTGCAATGGCGATCACCGCAAAAGAAGTGATCATCGCGCCAATGAAAGCTGTGATTCCCACAGAGTTTCCGCCAAGAAAGCTTCCGATTCCAAGCATGATGGCCAGTGTGGCACCCAGAGATGCACCAGATGAGATACCCAGCACATACGGGTCTGCCAGCGGGTTCTGCACGATAGCCTGCATCACCACGCCGCACACGGAAAGAGCCATTCCAACTGCCAGAGCCAGAAGGACTCTAGGCAGCCGGATCAGCCACACAACATCATGAACTGCGCCTTCCGCATAGGCGGACAGACTTTTTATATGAAACAATTTATAAGCGATAACGCCGTATACATCCTTCAGTGACAGATCCGCATTTCCAAAAGTGATGGCTGCAAGTATGGAAAAAATAAGGAATCCTGCAAGTCAGATGAGAACTGCCACATACATGGATGTTCTGAGCACCTTATCTTTTTTTCTCTGTGAAGCTGTTTCTTTCACTGCATTTTCTCCGATCAGTCAAGATTTACGTCCGGATATAATCCCTTTGCAAAAGTTTCGATTCCGTCCTGGGTACGTGTTGCACTTGCATACATCTCACTGAGCATGATCGGGTAAACACGTCCGTTCTTTACTGCGTCAAGGCTCTTCAGGGACTCATCATCCTGGATCACTGCAAGCTGGCTGTTCTTAACAGTTTCCGGATCATCTCCTGCATATGGCATGTAAACCACAAAGATCACGTCAGGGTTGGCTGCGATGATATCCTCTTTTCCAACGGTGGAAGCATCCGGGTTTGCAAGAGTTGCGCCTAACTGTGTTACCATATCTCCGCCAAGGCTCTTTACGCCATAGTTTGTGATGTCATCTCCAAGAGGCTCCAATACCATTACGCTTGGTTTGTCTTTTACATCTGCAGTTGCAGTAAGAGTTTTGTCGATCACTGCTTTTGCATCATCAACGATAGCCTGTGCTTTGTCCTGTACATCGAAGATCTTTCCGATATTTAAGATATCTGTGAATTCATTTTCCAGTGTTCTGGCGCCGTCCGGACGAGTATTGGTGTTGTAGTAGGTGTTGCAGCCTTTGTCGATCCAGTCTGTTACATTTCCCAGATTCTCATCAGAGAAAAGAGAGCTCCAGGATAAGATCATGTCCGGCTCCAGCATTGTTACAGTTTCAAGGGATGGGGTAAATTCGTCAAGATAATTTGTTTTTGAGAATGCTTCTTTGAGATCTTCCGGAACTTCATTATCAAGACCTGCGGTAGCTACCAGGTGGTCTTCCAGACCAAGTGCGAGCATAGTCTCAATGCTTCCCTGATATACAGCAAGGACTTTTTCCGGTGCTTTTTCATAAGTGGTTTCGATTTCGTTTCCATCGTAATCATAGGTTGTGATGGTCAGAGGATATTCTGTCTTGGTTGCCTCTGCGGAAGAATCTTCGGTGTCTGCAGACTCTGTACTGTCTTCTGCTGCCGGCTGGTTGTCTTCCTTGATGGTCTCGGAGTCTGCTCTCTCTGCGGCATAAACAGCCGGAGCTGCTGATACGGTCATTGCCGCTGCCATTACCATTGCCATGATTCTTGTGGATACATACTTGTTTTTCATTTCATTTCCTCTCTTTTCGCCTGTTTTATCTCCTGTTGCCTATGGGTAACCGAAAAGATGGGGCTTCATAAAATCTGCACGGAACACTTTGTACGGAAGCTCCCACTTACATACTGTCAAGCAGGTTTCCTGACTTACAGACTCAGAAAAAACTCCGCAAAATAAAAACTGATACACCATTCATCTTTTAGCCGATCATGAATGATGTATCAGAATTTTCTCCAGAATCTCTCTGACATCGGGATTTCGCCTTCTCACATGAGTTTCTGCAATGGCATGTGAAATCCCTTCTTCTGTATACAGTGGCCGCAACCGCTCAGGCTTTTTACCCGATTCCCTCTCACAGTATCCGGCAGCATATGTGCCGGTGATACTGTTCACTTCACAGCAATTCAATTACGCTGATACTGATTCTAACATACCGGTTTTCCAATTACAACCTTGAGGCCGGATTTTTACAGTTTTTTGCAGAAATAGTCTGCCCGGAGAGATCCCTCTCAGATCTTTTTCAGCTTGGCAAAACCGGCGAACATTTTTTTCACGCCGACTTTGTCAAAGTCTACCGTCACTTCGTAGTCTCTGCCGCCGTCTGCGATATTTTTTACGATACCGACTCCGAATTTCACATGACGGACCGTGTCTCCCTCACCATAGTCCAGGCTGTCCGCCTTCTTCACTGTGAAATCTTTTTTCTGCAGGGTGCTCTTTGCCTGGAAATTCATTTTCATCTGGGCATAGGCGCTTTTCGGAGATACGATATCATCTACTCTGGGCTTTTTCTCCTGAATGGTATGTCCAAGATCTACCAGCTCCCGTGGAACCTCCCTTACAAAACGTGACACACGGTTATACTGAGTCTCCCCACGGATCATCCGCTGTTTTGCACAGGTTAAGGTCAGTTCCTTCATGGCACGGGTGATCCCCACATAACAGAGCCTTCGCTCCTCCTCGATATCCGACGGATCACCGGACCAGATGGAAGCATATCCCGGAAAAACACCGTCCTCCATTCCCACGATAAATACATTTGGGAACTCCAGTCCCTTGGCACTGTGAAGAGTCATCAGCAGCACATAATCCTGATCCGGATCAACAGAATCGATATCTGCCACCAGTGCGATCTCCTCCAGAAATGCAGAAAGTGTTGCCGGCTGTCCGGCCTCCTCCATGGCTTCCTGGAAGGATTCTGTCTTGGAGATCAGCTCATCGATATTTTCGATCCTCGCCTGGGCCTCCTCCGTTTTCTCTGCCTCCAGTTCCTTCACATAACCGGTAAGCTCAATGACCTCTTCCAGGGTTTCACGGACTGTATAGGCCTCTGCCTTACTTTTCAGTCCCTGGATAAAGGATACAAAATCATTGATCTTTCCTGCTGCCCGACCAATAGACGGTACTTCCTCCACCACGCGGAGCGCATCGTAAAAGCTCAGGTTCATCATATCCGCATAGTCCTGGACACGGCCGATGCTGGTGAGTCCGATTCCTCTTTTTGGCACATTTAAGATCCTGCGCACAGCCAGATCATCACTGGCATTGTCAATGGTCTTCAGATAGCTTAACAGATCCTTGATCTCTTTGCGGGCATAAAAATTCACGCCGCCGACAATCTTATAAGGAACATTTGCCAGGAGAAATTTTTCCTCGAAGAGGCGGGACTGGGCATTGGTCCGGTAAAGTACCGCGCAGTCCTTATACTGGAATTTCCCGTTACGCCGGCCCTGGATGATCTCTCCCGCAACATATTCCGCTTCCTCAAATCCGTTGTTAAACTGACGGAAATGGACTTTATCGCCCTCTTCGTTCTCTGTCCAGAGGCGTTTTTCCTTACGCTCCGTATTGTTGGCAATTACCTCGTTGGCTGCGTTCAGGATATTCTGTGTGGAACGGTAATTCTGCTCCAGCCGTACCACCTTCGCCTCAGGGAAAACCTTCTCAAAGCCCAGAATGTTCCCGATATTTGCTCCACGGAAGCGGTAAATAGACTGGTCATCATCGCCAACTACGCAGAGATTCTTGTATTTTTCCGCAAGAAGACTTACGAATTTAAACTGTGCGGTGTTAGTATCCTGATACTCATCCACCATAATATACCGGAAACGTTCCTGATAATAATCCAGGATATCCGGATTGTGCTGGAAAAGCTCCACAGTTTTCACGATCAGGTCATCAAAATCCAGGGCGTTGTTTCCCCGGAGAATGGACTGATATTCCTTATACATGCCTGCAATCTTCCGCGCATCCGGATCACTTCCCGCATTCAGCTCCATCTCTTCCGGCGTGATCAGTTCATCCTTGGCATGGGAAATCTCTGCAAGAACAGCACGTTCTTTATAAATTTTTGTATTGATACTGAATTTCCGGAAGATTTCCTTCATGACTGTCTTCTGGTCATCAGTATCATAGATGGTAAAATTACTGCCAAATCCCAGCACCTCAATATGTCTGCGTAAAATCCTCACACATGCGGAATGAAAGGTGGAAACCCATACGCTCTCCGCGCCCATTCCCGCAATTTTATTTACACGTTCCCGCATCTCACTGGCAGCCTTGTTGGTAAAGGTGATCGCCAGGATATTCCAGGGATTGACACCCTTTTCTTCCATTAAATAGGCAATCCTGTGGGTCAGCACTCTTGTTTTTCCGGAACCGGCTCCCGCAAGAATCAGAAGTGGTCCCTCTGTATGTACAGCAGCTTCCCGCTGCATGGGATTCAATGTGTCCAAAGCATCCTGTATACTCATTTTGATCTCCATTTCTTTTTCCATATCAACAGTATCTTTATATACTACCATGTCTTTTCTTTCCGGTAAAGCCACAACCTTACTTTCTCATTTTCCCGGAAAAAGTTTCTTTACAAGTAGTATTTAAAACTATATAATAGGGAGCAGAGGTGATAATGCGATGACAAGAAACGAAAAAGAGATGATGAGCAGCATTTTTGCGAAAATTGCTGAGCTTGATTATATAAAACCAGATGAAATCCCGAACATTGATCTTTACATGGATCAGGTCACTACTTTTATGGAAGAAAATCTTGCATCCACCAAGCGTCACGAGGATGACAAGATCCTGACCAAGACCATGATCAACAACTACGCCAAGAACAAGCTTCTCCCACCGCCGGAGAAGAAACGCTATTCCCGGGAACATCTGCTGATGTTGATTTTTATCTACTATTTTAAGAATATTCTCTCCATCAGTGACATCCAGACTCTTCTCGGACCGATTACGGATAAATATTTCAAGTCCCTGACTGAGAAAGATATGACTTATATTTATCAGGAAGTTTTCAGTATGGAACAGACACAGATCCGTTACCTGGAAAAAGATCTCATGCGCCGTTTCAAAAGCGCCGGGGAAATCTTCGAGGACGCAGATCCGGAGGATAAGGAATTCCTTCACCAGTTTTCCTTTATCTGCCTTCTGAGCTTCGATGTATACATGAAAAAGATGATCATCGAAAACATGATCGACCACATGAATTCCTCAAAAAATGAGGAATCCTCCAAAAAAGAAAGAAAAAACTGACTCCGGTTTCTTCAGCCGGACAGAAGAAAAGAGACAGACGCGCAACCGCCTGTCTCTTTTTACGTTACAGCATTATCCGTTATCATCTACGGTACGGACGTAAGCTTTATTCAGCTTCACCATCCTGCTCTCCGTTATTCTTCTTCATACGTGCAAATACCATCTCATAACCATCATTTCCATAGTTCAGGGAACGGTTTACACGGCTGATCGTAGCTGTGGAAGCTCCTGTCTTCTCGGAAATATCAAGGTATGTACGCTTATCGGTAAGCATCTTGGCTACCTCGAAGCGCTGAGATAAAGAAAGCAGCTCATTGATGGTGCACACATCCTCGAAAAATGTATAACACTCTTCCTTGTCCTTCAGGCACAGGATCGCTTCAAACAGATGATCCACAGCCTCCGTCCTGATTTTTTTGCTCATTGTTACGCTCCTTTAAAATACATAATTTTCGTTTGATACAATACTGATATTTTAACACTCTAAATCGTGATAAGCAAGCATTTTAGGGAAATTTAATAAACTATTTCACGTTTTTGTCTTTCTATGGCGGACACATGCTCTTATCCCGTTCCCTACCCCTGGGAACCATTTGGGGTTTGCTTTTTCCGCTCCAATTGAGTATACTTAAAATAATATCTTCAAAAGAAAAGAAAGAAAAGGAGACTTACCAAATGAACCGTTTTTTTAACATGGACAATAAGTTCTTCGTGTTCATGGGACGCGTTGCAGACCTGATTCTTCTGAATGTTCTTTGCATTCTCTGCTGTATTCCGGTTGTCACTGCTGGCGCTTCCATAACTGCTCTCTACTATGTCACACTGAAGATGGCAAGAGACGAGGAATCCTATATTATCCGAAGCTTTTTCCGTTCCTTTAAACAGAATTTCAAGCAGGCAACCATCATTAACATTATCATGCTGCTCACCGCTGCTGTTCTGTATATTGACCTTAAGATCGCAAGAGCCGGAAGCGGAGCTATGTATAAAGGGCTTTTCACCCTGTTCATCGCATTTGCCCTTATCTATGCGCTGATCCTTCTGTACATTTATCCAATCCTGGCCAAATTTTTCAACTCCATCAAGAATACTTTTGTAAACGCATTTCTGATGTCTATCCGACATCTTCCGCAGACCATCCTGATGCTGTTGATTTCCGTATCACCGGTTCTGCTTCTGTTTCTGTTTATATACGTAAGTTTTTCACAGGTGACATCCATTCTGATTATGCTCTTTGTTCTGATGGGATTTGCCACACTGGCTTACTGGAAATCAAAGATTTTTGTAAAAATCTTCGATAACTACATACCAGCTGATGAAGACGAAGAAAAAAGCGCACTGGATGAAATATAATGAAACGCTGGAATGACAAACCATATCATTCTCTGGACTATATGCTCCGGGAACGATATGGCGAGAAAGTCTACCGGGTCGCCTTAAACGGAGGCATGTCCTGCCCCAACCGTGATGGAACCCTTGGAAAAAACGGCTGCATTTTCTGCAGTCGGGGCGGAAGCGGAGATTTTGCGGCAAGTGCCAGACTTTCCATTACGGAACAGATCGACACCCAGATTGCCAGTCTCTCTTCCAAACGCCCGATCCATAAATACATTGCCTATTTTCAGGCCTATACCAACACCTACGCTCCTGTCAGTTATCTCCGGAAAATTTTTACAGAAGCAATCTCCCATCCGGACATTGTGGCCTTATCCATCGGAACCCGGCCGGACTGTCTGGGAGATGATGTGATGGAACTTCTTTATTCCCTGAACCGGATCAAGCCGGTATGGGTCGAGCTCGGACTTCAGACCATTCACGAAAATACTGCCTGGTATATCCGGCGTGGCTACCCTCTTTCCTGTTTTGACGACGCGGTAAAACGTCTCCGCGCAGGTGACATTGAGGTAATCGTTCATACAATCCTGGGACTTCCGGGGGAAAGTCGTGAAGATATCCTGGAAACAATCCGTTACCTTAATGCCATGGACATTCAGGGAATCAAGCTTCAGCTTCTCCATGTACTTCGTGACACAGATCTTGCTTCCGATTATGAGGCCGGTCTCTTTCAGACCTATGAACGTGAGGAATATCTGGATCTTGTCATTGACTGCCTGGAACATCTCAGACCGGATATTGTCATCCACCGTGTAACCGGTGACGGTCCGAAAGATCTTCTGATCGCACCTTTGTGGGCCAGCCGCAAACGGGAAGTTTTAAATCTGCTTCATCACAGAATGAAAGAGCGCGGGAGTTTTCAGGGAAAAGCATTATAACTTCTTTCCAAAAGCCAGTGAAAAGGAGGATTCTTATGGCATCACCTTTTACAACCTATAAACTTATTATTTTATACATGCTGCAGAATTCCGAGGGAGATCTCACCAATTCGCAGATCACGGATTTTATCCTGGACCGGAAATATACCAATTATTTTCAGCTCCAGCAGGCTGTTTCCGAACTGGTAGAGGCAGATCTTGTGGAAATGTCTTCCCAGTCCAACCGCACTTATTACCGGCTGACTGAAGAAGGAAAAAATACGCTGAAATATTTTTCCAGAGAACTCTCTTCTGACATTAAGAAAGAAGTCGAGGAATATCTCAATTCCCTGCACTGCAAAATTGAGGAACATCTTCTCACTCCTGCGGATTATTACCCCACCAAGGAGGGCAGTTACTCTGTCCGCCTGCGGATTATCGAGGGCGGTGTCAGTATTGTTGATCTCAGCATCAAAGTTCCCAATCTTGCTGCGGCCCAATCCGTATGCGAAAGCTGGCCTTATAAATATCAGAACGTCTACGACAAAATAATGGAGGAGCTTCTCTGAAAAGCTCCTCCATTTTTCTCATATAGATTCTCTTATTCCGCTTCTTCGTGGATCTTCTTCATATGCTCTTTCAGTTTCTTTTCATATCCCATATCACTGAGTTCGTAAAAATGTTCTCCTTCGATCTCTGACGGCAGATACTGCTGGTTTACATAATGATTCGGGTAATTGTGGGCATATTTATATCCAATGCCATGGCCCAGGCTTTCATGGCCGCCGTAATGGGCATCCTGCAGATGCACCGGAACGGTTGTCTTCTTCGCCTTCACGCAGCGCATGGCTTCCTGTATGGCATTTACCGCAGAATTGCTCTTGGGTGCACAGGCCATGTATGTCACTGCCTGGGAAAGAATGATCTGGGATTCCGGCATTCCCACGCGTTCCACTGCCTGTGCTGCTGCCGTTGCCACACAGAGGGCCTGGGGATCTGCGTTTCCAATATCTTCGGAAGCCAGGATCATGATCCTTCTTGCAATAAATTTCACATCTTCTCCTGCATAGAGCATTTTTGCCAGATAATAGACTGCCGCATCTGGATCGGAACCCCGCATGCTCTTGATAAAGGCGGAAATAATATCGTAATGGTTGTCCCCATTCTTGTCGTAACGGACCACACGCTTCTGAATGCACTCAGAAGCCACCTCAAGGGTCAGATGGATCTTACCGTCCGGATCCGGATCTCGGGGTGTGGTGAGAATTCCCAGTTCTACGGCGTTTAAGGCACTCCTGGCGTCTCCTCCTGCCATATCTGCCAGAAATTCCAGGGCATCCTCCTCGATCACCGCACCGTAGCTTCCCATTCCACGTTCCGGATCATTAACTGCGCGCAGGATCAGTTCTTTTATTTCCGGGATCTCCAGTGCCTTCAGCTCAAAGATGATCGATCGGGAAAGAAGCGCTCCGTTTACCTCGAAATACGGATTCTCCGTTGTAGCTCCGATCAGGATGATGGTCCCGTCTTCCACAAAAGGAAGGAGATAATCCTGCTGTCCCTTGTTGAAACGATGGATCTCATCGATAAACAGAATGGTCTTTTTTCCATACATGCCAAGATCATCCTGAGCCTGTTTTACAACTGCTTCCATATCTTTCTTGCCTGCTACAGTTGCATTGATCTGGGTAAAACTTGCGCTTGTGGTATTGGCGATAACTTTTGCCAGGGTGGTCTTTCCGGTCCCCGGAGGGCCGTAAAAGATAACAGATGTCAGCTTATCTGCCTTGATGGCACGATACAGCAATTTGTCTTTTCCAACGATATGCTGCTGCCCCACCACCTCATCCAGTGTCCGGGGACGCAGTCTGGATGCCAGGGGAGACTCCTGGTCCAGCGTTTTTGATTTTGCGTATTCAAATAAATCCATGGTTTTCACTCCTGTAATTTCTGTAAAAAACTGCCGCCGGTTCTCTCCTGGCAGCTGATCGATTCTTATTTTTATAATTTTACCTGTTTGCACAAAAAAAAGCAATTGTTTCTGCCCAAGCAGCCATTCACGTCACCAGCAGTTCATCCACAGTCACCAGGTCATACCCCTCCTCCGTCAGCATATCCACAATCTCCAGGGCAGCTTCCACTGAAGTGGGAAAACTGTCATGCATCAAAATAATGGAGCCATCCTTCACTTCTCTTTTTACGATATTCTCCACAGACTGGACGTTTTTTGATTTCCAGTCCAGGGTATCTACGTCCCAGAATACGGGAAGCATGGTCACACAGAGCTCCAGATTTTTTGGCCAGGCACCATAGGGCGGGCGGAGATACATAGGATACTCTCCTGTGATCTCATAGATCTCATTATTGGTCTTTAAAATCTGCTGGCAGGCCTGGTCACCAGGCAGCTTATCCAGCTGTACATGATCGTAAGTGTGATTGCCGATGAGATGGCCGTCTTTCTGCATCTGTTTTACAATATCTTCTTTTCCCTCGATATTTTTTCCCATAAGAAAAAATGTAGCATGGATCCCTCGCTGCCGCAGGCCGTCCAGAAGCATGGGCGTATAGGTTGCGTGAGGCCCGTCATCGAAGGTGAGCGCTGCCCTGGGACGGTCCTCCGTTTCACTCCTGTCAGATACCATCTCGGCCACGGGTTCTGCCGCTTTTTGTCCGTACTGTGCTTCCACCAGCCGGAGCATCCCCTCACCGGCGATCACCCTGGCCACCTGCATCCGAAACGTACGGTCTGAAATCTTCCCATATCCATTGAGTAAGACCAGCAGTACTGCCACTGTCACTGCCCGGAAATATTTTTTTCGCTTATCCATATCTCCCGCCGGATCAAACATACTTTTTCCACAATATATGAAAAAAACCCCGGGAAAAGACTTCTTATCGTTCTTTCCCCGGGGAATATCCTCTGCTTTATATTCTTATTTCTTCAGGATCTCAAGTGCACTCTCGATCTCTTCCACGCATTTTTTATAACCAAGGGTACCATTATCCAGACACAGATTGTATTTCGTCATATCTGCCCAGTCAACACCCATGAAACGTTTGCAGAAATCTTCCTTGCGCTTATCATCTTTATGCATGAATTTCTCAATGTCCTTTGTGGTTCCGCTGAGCTTCTTGCTTGCTTCACGGATACGGAAATCCCAGTCTCCGTAAACAAACACACGGAGAACATTTGGATAGTCTTTCAGGATCATGTTTGCACAACGTCCGATGATCACACAGGACTCTGTCTCTGCCAGCTGACGGATGATTTTTGCCTGGTAATTGAACAGGTTCTCATCGGATGTGAAATCCTTGCTCTGAGGCGGGATCAGCTCACCCTTGTAGATTCCGGACTTTGCAAAAAATCTCTGCTTGGTGCTGACATTTTCGTCTGCCCGTCCGAAAAGCTCCTGGCGGATACCGCTCTCATCGGATGCCATGCGGATGATATCCTTGTCATAGTAAGAAATCCCTAATTTCTTTGCAAGCTCCTCTCCGATGGTACGTCCGCCGCTTCCATACTGTCTTGCAATGGTAATTACGAAATTATCCATGTCTTTCCTCCTACTCTCCAAGATATGCCTTCTGAACAGCCTCATCGTTCAGAAGATCCTCAGCCTTTCCATCCATGGTAATGCTTCCTGTCTCAAGAACGTATGCACGATCCGCAATGGAAAGTGCTTTCTTCGCGTTCTGCTCAACAAGAAGTACGGTTGTGCCGCTCTCGCTTACCTCACGGATGATGTCAAAAATCTCGTTTACAAAGATCGGTGACAGACCCATGGACGGCTCATCCATCAGGATGATCCTCGGTTTGCTCATCAGTGCACGGCCCATGGCCAGCATCTGCTGCTCACCACCGGAAAGTGTTCCTGCACGCTGTCCTTTACGTTCTTCCAGACGCGGGAATCTCTTGTATACACCGGCAAGGCTCTCTGCGATCTCTGCCTTGTCCTTTCTTGTATAAGCTCCAAGAAGAAGATTCTCATAAACAGACATATCCGCAAATACTCGTCTTCCTTCCGGAACGTGTGCCATACCCATCTCTACGATCTTATGGGCCGGTGTTCTTGTGAGGTCTTTTCCCTCAAACACAATGCTTCCGGACTTCGGAGAAAGAATTCCGGTAAGTGTCTGAAGTGTGGTTGTCTTTCCGGCACCGTTGGCACCGATCAGCGCAATAACCTCTCCCTGATTTACATGAAAAGAAATTCCCTTCAGGGCCTGGATCACACCATAGTAGACCTGGAGGTCCTTTACTTCCAACATTGCCATTATCTCGTTCCTCCTTATTCTCCCAGATATGCAGTGATAACTGTCGGGTCTTTCAGCACTGCGGATGTCTCACCCTGGATCAGCACCTGACCGAAGTTCAGAACTGTCAGTTCCTCACAGATACCGCCGACCAGTTTCATGTCGTGCTCGATCAGAAGAACTGTCATATCAAAATGTTCCCGCACGAAACGGATCGTATCCATCAGCTCCTGTGTCTCATTGGGGTTCATACCAGCTGCCGGCTCATCCAGAAGAAGAAGCTTCGGATCTGTGGCAAGGGCTCTGGCGATCTCCAGCTTACGCTGTTTACCATAAGGCAGGTTGCCTGCCAGAGTGTCTGCTTCCTTATCCAGGTCAAAGACCTTCAGGATCTCCATGGCACGTTCGTTCATCTCTTTTTCTACCTTATAATATTTCGGCAGTCTTAAGATTCCGGTCAGTGTGGAGTATGGATGATGATTGTGAAGTCCTACTTTTACATTGTCAAGAACCGGCATATCCTTGAAAAGACGGATATTCTGGAAAGTTCTTGCGATTCCGGCCTTGTTGATCTCGATGGTGCTTTTTCCTGTAATGTCCTGGCCGTCCAGTTTAATGATTCCCTCTGTTGGCTTGTATACGCCTGTGAGAAGGTTGAACACCGTTGTCTTACCGGCACCGTTCGGTCCGATCAGTCCATAGAGCTGTCCTTTCTCAATGGTCATGTTAAAGCCGTCAACAGCACGAAGACCGCCGAACTGGATAGACAGGTTATTTACTTCCAGCATTGCCATGATCAGGCCACCTCCTTTTTCGCTTTTTTGCCTTTGAATTTTTCTACCATACGTGCTCTCCAGTCTCTTGCTGCAGGTGCCCAGTTAAAGAGCATCATGATGATCAGCACGATTGCGTAGATCAGCATACGGTAGTTTGCAAATCCACGGAGAAGCTCAGGCAGTGCATAGAGGATAATTGTTGCAATGATAGATCCTCTGATATTTCCGATTCCTCCAAGTACTACATACACAAGTACCAGAATGGACATATTGTAATCGAATACAGAAACCTTAAGAAGAGAAAGGTTATGTGCATACAGCACACCTGCAACTCCTGCAAGGGCTGCAGAAATGGTAAATGCCAGCAGCTTATATCTGGTGATATTGATTCCTACAGACTCCGCTGCAATACGGTTGTCCCTGGTTGACATAATAGCACGTCCGCTTCTGGAGTTTACAAGGTTCTGTACAATAAACAATGTGAGAAGAAGCAGGATCACGCCGATCAGGAAAAAGTAATTCTTGATATCTTTATAAAGAGTTGCTGTTCCTGAAATACCAAGGGCGCCTTTTAAGATCTGCTTTCCGCCGGCTTCCAGATGAAGACCTGCCGCACTGGTTGCAACGTGAAGACCTTTGTCATCCACACCAATGTAAAGTACGTTGATCAGGTTCTTGATGATCTCACCAAAAGCCAGGGTAACGATAGCCAGGTAGTCACCACGGAGACGAAGTACCGGGATACCGATGATCACACCGAACAGTGCTGCAACTGCCGCACCTACAAGGATCGCAAGGATAAAGCGCGGAACCTGCGGAATGGAGTCTGCAGCCACCTGAGAAAACAGGGCACTGGAAAAAGCTCCCACACACATAAAGCCCGCATGTCCAAGACTCAGCTCGCCGGAAAAACCAACTACCAGGTTCAGAGAAACTGACGCGATGGTATAAACACAAAGCGGAACAAGAAGTCCCATAAGAAGTCTGGAAAGATTTCCAGTTGAGGAAAGCGCCTGTACGATCACAAAGAGTACAATAACGATTCCGTAGTTGATCATGTTATTTTTTGTTGTTTTGTTTTTCATATTCTTCATATCGGCCACCTTACACTTTCTCCTGGATGTTCTTGCCAAACAATCCGGTCGGTTTTACAAGAAGCACGACGATCAGGACTGCAAATACAATCGCATCTGCAACCTGGGAAGAAATATAAGCTTTTCCGAAAATCTCGATGATTCCCAGAAGGATACCACCTACCATAGCTCCCGGAATAGAACCGATTCCACCGAATACGGCCGCTACGAAAGCTTTGATACCAGGCATGGCTCCTGTGTACGGAGTCAGTGTCGGATAAGTCTGACAGAGCAGAAGACCTGCGATTGCTGCAAGTCCGGAACCGATGGCAAATGTGAGGGAAATTGTCGCATTGACGTTAACTCCCATCAGCTGTGCCGCATCTCTGTCTTCGGAAACCGCCTGCATGGCACGGCCAGGTTTGGTCTTTTTTACAAAGAGGGAAAGTCCTACCATGATAATGATACATGCAAGGATGGTTACGATGGTGATTCCCTTGATGGTAAGCTCGCCGTCGAACAGTGTGATGGACGGAACTTTGACAACAGCTACGAAACTCTTGGCATCTGCGCCAAAGATCAGAAGTGCCAGGTTCTGAAGCAGATAACTGACACCGATAGCCGTGATCAGAACGGCCAGGTTGGAGGAAGCTTTTCTAAGTGGACTGTAAGCTACCTTCTCAATGACAACACCAAGCAGTGTACAGATCACAACGGAAAGGATCACAGCAAGGATCGGTGACATACCGCCTCTTGTGATACAGGTAAGGATGATATAGGCTCCTACCATGATAACATCTCCGTGTGCGAAGTTCAGCATCTTAGCAATACCATAAACCATGGTATATCCAAGTGCGATGATCGCATAGATACTGCCAAGACTGATGCCGTCTTTTAAATAAGATATAAAACTCATAACGCACCTCTTTTAATTGTTTATTGATAAGGGAAAAAGGGGACGGTTCCCACTAAAGGCAACCGTCCCCTGACCCCTAACGTTAACTGGATTAAAACTTACTTATTTCATCTCTACGTAAGCACCGTCTTTGATTTCAAATGCTTTCGGCTCTTTATCGCACTCACCGTCTTCGGTCCATTTCGCTTTTCCTGTAAGTCCGTCAAGCTCGATGTTTGCCATGGATGCTGTCATTGCTGCACTGATGTCTGCATTTTCCATATCTGGTGTGATCTTTGCATCGTCAGCTGCAAGCTGCATTGCGTAAAGTACATCATATGTATCTGCCGCAAACTGGTTCGGGATCTCACCGTTGTGAGCATCGCCATATGCTTTTACGAAGTTCTGGCTCTTCTCATCTGTAGCTGTTGCGGAGAATGGTGTCAGAAGCATAACACCCTCTGCAAGGGATTTATCGAAGTTCTCTACATTGAGGATACCATCCATACCGTCTACACCAAAGAATTTAATGTCAAGTCCTGCCTCAGATGCCTGCTGAAGGATCAGCGCATTGTCGGAATAGTAGTTCGGAAGGAAAAGAAGCTCAGCGCCGCTCTTCTTGATCTTTGCAAGCTGTACAGAATAGTCTGTGTTGCTGTCTGTTGTGTAAGCCTCATCTGCAACTACTTCAAGTCCGTCATCAGCAGCTGCTGCAACGAATGCGTCATGTACACCGGAGTTGTAGTCAGCAGCGGAATCATAAAGTACTGCTACTTTCGTTGCAAGTTTGTGCTCGGAAATGTACTGAGCAGATTTGGTTCCCTGTGCCGGGTCTGTGAAGCACATACGGAACTCGTTTGTTCCTGCTGTGATACAGTCAAGTGCTGTTGCGGATGGTGTGAAGAGGAATGTATCCTCAGCTGCCTCAGCTCCTACTGCGATACAGGAACCGGATGTTACAGTTCCACAGAGCATCTGCATTCCTTTATCGATCAGGTCATTGTATGCGTTAACAGCCTTCTCCGGATCTCCCTGGTCATCACCTGCGTCAAGAATCTCTACTTTATATCCGTTGAATCCACCGTTCTCGTTGATCTCATCAGCTGCGATCTTGGCTGCGTTGTATACGTTGGTACCGTACTGTGCGTAATCACCTGTCATCGGTCCGATCACACCGATCTTAAATGTCTCATCTGCTGCAAAAACTGATGCAGGCATCATCATAGCTGCTGTCATCGCTGCTGCTGATGCAACGCCGATTACTTTCTTCCAATTCTTCATAATAATCTCTCCTCCTGCGCTTTGTCGCGTTACTAATGTTTAATGGTAAAATTATAGCATCGCATATTTTTTATTTCAAGGGCAAATTTAGTTATCTGTTGTTTTTCGTCTGATTGCACAACGCGGACACTTGTCCGCTGTACAGCTTGTGTCGTTTTTCGGCAAATTGTCTGAATTTTTTTACAAAAAAATCCAGGGAAAAATTCCCTGGACTCCTTCGTCTCTTAATACTTTACTTATGCGATTGCTTTCTTAGCGATCTCAGCAAGAGCTGTGAAGCCTGCTGCATCGTTAACAGCCATCTCTGCAAGCATCTTTCTGTTGATGTCGATGTTTGCAACTTTAAGGCCGTGCATCATTTTGCTGTAGGAAAGTCCGTTCATTCTTGCAGCTGCATTGATACGTGCGATCCAGAGCTGTCTGAACTGACGTTTCTTCTGTTTTCTTCCTGCATAGGAGCTTGTAAGAGCTCTCATTACAGACTGTTTTGCTACTCTATACTGTTTGGAACGGGCTCCTCTGTAGCCTTTTGCCAGTTTTAATGTACGGTTATGTCTTTTCTTTGCGTTTAATCCGCCTTTAATTCTTGCCATTTCTTAATTCTCCTCCTGTTCGTCTTCTCTATCTTATAAATATGGTAATGCTTTCTTCATGCTCTTTACGTTAGTAGAATCAACAACAGTAGATTTTCTCAGATTTCTCTTTCTCTTCTGAGATTTCTTTGTAAGGATATGGCTCTTGTAGGCTTTATTTCTTACTAATTTTCCTGTACCTGTTTTTTTAAAGCGCTTTGCTGCTGCTCTGCAAGTTTTAATTTTTGGCATTATGAATTCCTCCTTGATTTGGTACTTCTAAATTTTATATAGCATCCCGTTCTGCCCGGCTGTTGCCGTGAAGACTGAGATATCTACCGTTTCTCAGTCAGAAACATAGTCATGCTTCTGCCTTCTACCTTCGGAGCCTTCTCTACAGTCGCTATATCGGACAGAAGATCTGCGAAGTCGTCAAGCACATGCTTGCTGCTGGACATATGTGCCATCTCTCTTCCGCGGAAACGAAGTGTAACCTTAACTCTGTCGCCCTTGCTAAGGAACTTTCTTGCTGCATTTACCTTCGTCTTCAAATCATTCGTATCAATGTTCGGGGAAAGACGCACTTCTTTGACATCGATGGTTTTCTGCTTTTTCCTGGCCTCTTTTTCTTTTCTTGCAAGCTCGTAACGGTATTTACCGTAATCGATGATCTTACATACCGGCGGTTTCGCCTGTGGGGCAATCTTTACAAGGTCAAGTCCTGCCTCCTGCGCTTTCGCCATCGCTTCTCTGGCGGACACGATTCCAAGCTGAGCTCCGTCCGGACCAATCAAGCGTACCTCTCTGTCTCTGATCTGTTCGTTAATCATTAAACCGCTAATTGTTGTACACCTCCATGAACATGATAGAATTAATTTTTTCTTTCTCAATCAATGTAGCTTAAGCCGCACAAAAAAAGCGCAGACAGATGCCCACACTTCAAATAATTACACCTGCGCACTGATGGTTGATCCGTTCGCAGTACTGTGCAATATTGACCTGAGTCGCTTATCTTCAGCGCTGAGGTGAGAGTGAACTCTGCTTTCTTTTCGCTACGTACTTTAAGAGAATACCATGGTATCTTCTGTTTGTCAACTGTTTTTTTATATTATTATGTATTTATTTGTGCGTATGAGTTTTTCTTTTTCCGGGCATACTATCCAACATCGGAATCCGATAAGACAGACTGTAACATGGACCATTGATCAGAGATGTCAAAGTCCGACAGCTGACGGTTTCCGGTAAAATCATATTTATCAGGAGGACACTTTTATGACAATCCTTAAATGTTCCGCGCACAACTGCTACTATAACAAAGATTCTCTCTGTTCCAAAGGAGCCATTAATGTGGAAGGCGCAGATGCACGTTATGCAGATGATACCGCCTGTGAAAGTTTCCGCGATCAGAAAGAAGGTTCTGCAACAAATGCTGCTGATTCCGGTTGTGGATGTGAAACCATTAACATTGACTGCAAAGCACACAACTGTACCTACAATGAGCACTGCAAATGTACCGCAGCTTCCATCAATGTATCCGGTGATAATGCACATCGCTGCTGTGATACAAAATGCGATACCTTCAGCTGTAAATGCTGATATTCTGATCTGAAAGTCAAAAAAATCCGGCAGGGTTCCAGACGGATCCTCTGCCGGATTTTATTATGTTCATTTATTATCTGTTCTTAAGAAAATCCGGAATCTGGATGTCCTTTTTCTGAACAGTGCTTGTCGGAGTCTTTGTTCCAAACTGTGTGGAATTCATAGTCGGCAGGCTGAAGCTTGGCATGTTAAGGTTCATGCTGCTTGTCTGTGGCTGACTTGTCTTTTTGGTGTTTCCAAATACAGAATTGGAAGCTCTGTTTCCAAATGGTGTATTCTGAAGGTTATTGTCTGTAAGACCTGTGGCAATAACTGTAATTCTTGCATAATCTGCAACAGAATCATCATACATGGCACCAAAGATAATGTTTGCATCCTCACCGGTAAGCTCCTGTACATAGCTTGCCGCATCGTTGGCATCCATAAGAGAAATATCTCCGGAAATGTTGATGATTACATGAGTAGCGCCCTTGATGGTTGTCTCAAGAAGCGGAGAAGATACAGCCTGCTGTACAGCCTCCATAGCCTTGTCATCGCCTCTTGCCTCACCGATACCGATGTGAGCGATTCCCTTGTCTGTCATGACAGTCTGTACGTCTGCAAAGTCAAGGTTGATCAGTGCCGGCAGGTTGATCAGGTCTGTGATACCCTGTACTGCCTGCTGAAGAACCTCATCAGCCTTACGCAGTGCTTCCGGCATAGTTGTTCTTCTGTCAACAATCTCAAGTAACTTGTCATTCGGGATGACAATTAAAGTGTCAACTGCTTTCTTCAGATTCTCGATTCCCGCAAGTGCATTGTTCATACGGGTCTTCGCTTCAAAACGGAAAGGCTTGGTAACAACACCGACAGTCAGGATACCCATCTCTTTTGCCGCACCGGCGATTACAGGAGCAGCTCCGGTTCCGGTTCCGCCACCCATACCACAGGTAACGAACACCATGTCCGCTCCCTCGATGATCTTCTTAACTTCCTCAATGCTCTCCTCAGCTGCCTTCTGTCCAACTTCCGGCTGTGCACCGGCGCCGAGACCTTTCGTAATTTTTTCACCAATCTGAAGTACAGTCGGAGCTTTACACAGTGTCAGAGCCTGTTTATCGGTATTGACACCTACAAACTCAACTCCACCAATGGCCTCTTCCACCATTCTGTTTACTGCATTATTACCTGCGCCGCCTACTCCAATTACAATAATTTTCGCAGAAGACTCAGCCTCATTCGTCATTATCTCTAACAATGTACTTCCTCCTTTATTTCTACCTGATATCCGATTCAGTGTAATAATCTATTCCAAGCTACATATACACATAGTTATATCATATATTTTTTTCGTTAATTAATCAACCACTAATTTTGTTTTTTTATACTTTTTTCACTAAATTTCGGCACTGTTTCTATTAACCGAAACATTTGCAAAACAATCTCTGGCAAAATGACCAAATACTGGTATTATATTAAGAAAGGTTTTTTTATCTCTACTCGTAATCGGCCTCATCGCTGTAATCACTGTACTGATTTTCGTCATAATTATCCGACTCATTACTGTAATCACCGCTGTAATCTGCCCCTGCATCGGCTTCTTCGTCGGTGCCGTCTGCGCTGTTATCAGAAGTATCCTCTCCATTTCCGGTGCCTTCCGAATCCGTATTCTGAGTGTCTGTGCTGACAGAATCTGTTCCGTCTCCGGTGCTTTCTTCCGAAGCAAGATAATCCTCCAGCGTACCTACATAATTACCGTCACGGTCATACTCACTGACTCCGTCATAACCGCCGTCTTCCCGGTATCCGCCTTTCCAGTTTCCGTTGGCAGCCATACTTTCTTCTGTCGGTGCCTCTCCCACATAATTCATGTTGGCGTCATACTCACCGCTTCCTGTATAGTCACCTTCTTCATCATATCCGCCTACCCAGTTCGCCTGCGCATACTCCAGGTCTGTCTGCGGTTTCGGCCCTACATAATTGCCATTTTCGTCGTATTCGCCCTCGCCTGTGTAATTTCCTTCCTCATCATAACCGCCTGTCCAGGTTTCTTCGGAATTCTGATTCTCATCCTGTTCCTGCTCCAGTGTTATGGTCTTGGAATTATCATTTACATTTTCAGCGTGGAGAATTCCTTTTTTTCCGGAAATCAGCGGAAGAATGGCAAGTACCCTGGTCATTTTGTCTTCCAGATACTCGTCCTTTCCAAGCTTGACCGTAATATCTCCGTAAACCAGGCTGATCTGCCCGTCATCTCCGAATTCAATATGATCCGGAACCTTGTCATTTTTTGAAAAGATAGTAGACAAAGCCACGGCTGTATTCATCACAGTCTCATCCTTAATAGGAAGCTTCTCATTGAGAATTACTTTTTTTACTTTAATTCCGTCAAAAAAAGGAATCTTCTCATTGCGTTCTGTGGAACCTTCCACAAAAACTCCATTTCTGTCAAAGTAAATGTAACTGTCCAGATAAGGAATACAGCCGACAATATCCTTCTCCTTCACACTGACACAAATGGTGTGACGGTTAAGTCTGGTCACTGTATAACCATCCACAAAAGGAACATCTTTTGTATTCTGTTTGGTGTAAAGAAGGGGTGCCAAAACGGAATTGGATGCCAGCGGCCCCCGAAGGACCATCTTCTTGATCTGTTTCTCAGAATAATGGCTACTTCCCATCACCTGAACTTCATCAACCTGATAATAAGTAAAAAAGAAAATAACACCTGCCAGCAGCAGAACCAGAATCATTCCGGCTGCTGCCAGCGAATTTTTTTTGGATTTTTTCATAAAGTTCCTCTGTCCTTTATCAGCAGACCGCCAAGCGCAGTCAAATCTTCACAGATATGTTCATAACCTCTTTCAATAAAGGAGCAGCCTCTGATCCTGGTAACACCTTCTGACGCAAGTGCCGCGATTACAAGTGCTGCACCTCCGCGGAGTTCCTCTGCTTCCACAATGCATCCCTTAAGCGGATAACCACCGTGTATCACAGCAATTCCATCCCGGATCTCAATCTTCGCTCCCATATAACAGAGCCATGACGCCAGTTTATATCTGTCCTCAAAAATCTTCTCACGGATCCTGCTCACTCCCGGGATCGTGGCCAGCACAGCCATCGCCGGAGACTGCAGATCTGTAGGAAATCCTGGGTAAACATCTGTTTCCAGAAGTTCAAGGGGAAAACCTGCATTTTTTCCGTTGACTATTAGTTTACCACCTACCCGGTGGCATTGTCCACCCATTTTCCGATATACTTCCAGGATTGCATCCATTTCATCAAGCGGCGGATTTTCCAGAATAATCTCTCCTCTGGTCGCTGCCGCTGCCATAAGATAAGTTCCGGCAACGATGCGGTCCGGGGGAATCGTCATGTTTCCGGGGTGCAGTTTCTTTACGCCTTCAATACAGATCCTTCCATTTTTCAGGATTTCAATCCTTGCGCCCATCCCGGTCAGATACTGGCACAGCCAGTTAATTTCCGGTTCGCGGGCACATCCCGAAAGAACGGTTTTTCCTTCTGCCAGAACAGCTGCCAGAATTCCCTGTTCCGTAGCTCCCACACTGCTTTTGGGAAAAATTATTTCCGCTCCTTTCAGTTTTCCACAGGCTGCCTGAATCTCACTTCCGTTTTCCACGATTCTGGTACCAAGTTTCTGTAAAACCTGTATATGAAGATCCACCGGGCGTTTGCCAATGACACATCCGCCCGGATAACCGGTCTGTGCTTTCCCGTTCCGTCCAAGCATTGCCCCCATCAGAATCACGGAAGAACGCATTTTTCCGGAAAAATGTTCCGGTATCACAGTACCGTCCGCATGACTGCAGTCCAGATAAAGGTCATGACCCTCCCACCAGGTTCTCGCCCCCAGCTCCCGGAGGATTTTTTCCATCAGAAATACATCTGTGATCTTCGGACATTCCCGCAACACACTGGTCCCGGAGCTTAAAAGGGCCGCTGCCATAACCGGAAGTGCTGTGTTTTTTGACCCCTGGATCCGCACAGTCCCATGCAGTGGCCTGCCTCCGGTTACGACGATCTCATCGATCTCATTCAAGTCTTCCACTCCTAAAAGGGCCTCTTACTTTTTATTCTATGTGATTCTTCCATGTCTGTGACTGCTGACACTTAACGCCAGCCCCATCTCCCCCAGAAGAAAAACAACGGAAGTTCCGCCATAACTTACAAAGGGCAGCGTGATTCCGGTATTGGGGATCGTATTTGTCACAACCGCAACATTCAGAACTACCTGGATCGCCATATGTGCCATGATCCCGGCACAAAGAAGTGTCCCCTGAAGATCCCGGCAGTTCAGTGCCAGAACACAAAGCCTCCAGATCAGAAGACCAAACAGAAACAATACCAGAAACGCTCCCAGGATCCCGGTCTCCTCACACACAATGGAAAAAATCATATCATTCTGGGCTTCCGGCACAAATCCCAGCTTCTGAAGGCTGTTTCCGAAACCTTTGCCAAAAATCCCTCCGCTTCCTATGGCATACAGACCCTGTATGGTCTGAAAGCCTTTTTCATATTTTTCCGGATCCCGCCAGATTGCCAGACGCTCCAGACGGTAACTCTCCGCAGCAAGAAAAACTGCAATAAATCCGATTCCCGCACTCCCCAGAGCCAGAAACTGCAGGTATCTGGGATTGGCCACAAAGATCAGCAGCACACCAATCCCGAGAATGATCACCGCTGTACTTAAGTTGTTGGAACCTACCAGACCAACTACCGGAAGCAACGTCATCATGGTCCTGCACATAAACCAGAATCCGGTTGTCTTGCTTTTTGTCCGGCTGATCTGCCACACAAGAAAAAGGATTACTGCAACCTTGGAAAATTCCGAGGGCTGAAATGACAGCGGCCCGAGATTCAGCCACCGCTTCGATCCGTTAATTTCCTGTCCGAAAAGCAGCACTGCCGTTGAGAGAAAAAGTGAAAGAATATACGCTCCCGGTGCCAGCTTCACAGGAATGCGATAATCCACCTTTGATGCCAGATACATAACAAGCAGCCCCAGTGCCGTGGCAAAGAGCTGCTTCTTAAAATAATAGGCAGAGTCGTGAAAACGCACTCTGCCATTATATTCGCTTACCGAAAAAAGCGCCCCCAGGCCAAACACAACAAGGATCAGAACCAGAACCCAGAGAACGGTATCAGTCTTTCCGGTCTGTTTCTGTTCTGCCTTCATGCTGTGGCCTCCACAGTGGTCTTTATTTCAGCTTATGTATGTATTTTTCGGATTATTACAGTGCTTTCACATATTCCTTGAACATGTCGCCACGCTGTTCGTAGTTATCAAACTGTCCCCAGCTTGCACAGGCCGGTGAAAGAAGAACCGCATCTCCTGGATTTGCTTTTTCCGCGCAGACCTGAACAGCTTCTTTCAGATCCTCACAGAGAATGATGTCTGTAAATCCAAGACGTTCTGCTGCTGCTTTGATCTTTTCTTTCGTCTGGCCGATGAGAACAAGATAACGGACTTTTCCGTCAAAGGATTCTATCCACTCATCGTAGCTGGATTCCTTGTCATAGCCACCGCCGATGAGAAGAGTCGGACGGTTCATAGCCTGAATTCCCTTGATAGCTGCATCCGGGTTGGTTCCCTTGGAATCGTTATAATAGGCAACGCCGTTCTTCTCTGTTACATACTCGATTCTGTGAGGAACTGCCACAAACTCGCAAACACTCTTGTGGATGCTCTCCACAGAAACTCCCGCATAATATGCCATGGCTGCTGCAGCCATTACATTCTCGTGATTATGACGGCCAAGGATCTTAAGTTCTCCTGTCTTTACGATCGGGAGCTCTTCTTTTTCTGTTTTCAGAATGATCTGATCTCCGTCCAGATAGATACCCTGATCCAGTTTACGGAGGCTTGAAAAATATACCACCTTCGGAACGATGTTCTCACCGAATTTACGGAGGACTTCATCCTCATAATTCAGGACACATACATCTTCTGGTCCCTGATTCTTGGTAATCAGCTCTTTTACACGGATGTATTCTTCCATGGTATGATGACGGTTCAGATGATCTTCTGTAATGTTGAGGATCGCACTGACCTTCGGGCGGAACTGCTCGATAGTCTCCAGCTGGAAGCTGCTGATCTCCGCAACGGTTACAGAATCCTCACGCATCTCCAGTGATTTTGATGTATATGCAGTTCCGATATTTCCTACAACAAATACAGATTCACGGGCATCTCCCATAATCTTTCCAAGGAGAGCTGTTGTTGTTGTCTTGCCGTTGGTTCCTGTAATTGCAAGAACCTCGCCTTTTCCTGTACGGTAGGCAAGTTCTACCTCACTCCATACCGGAAGTCCTTTTTCGTAGAAGCTCTTTACCAGTGGAAGGTCTGTGGGAACTCCAGGGCTTAATACTACGAGATCAAGACTTTCCATCTCTCCTTCCGGAAAAGCACCGGCCCAGATCTCCGGGGTGTATGTTCCGTTTGTTTTATGTAAAACCGCTTCTTTATCAAGGTTTTCATTTCCGTCATAAATAACCGGCTGTGCCCCTACACTTCCAAGCAGGTCAGCGGCACCAATGCCACTTTTTCCGGCTCCGAAAACGAGAACTTTTTTTCCTTTTAAATCCATTTTTCTGTTCCTCCTTATAATGCCAGGAGAGCGATCAGGCACATAATGGCAGTTACAACAGAGAACACTGCAACGACCCGTGTCTCGGACCACCCGCAAAGCTCAAAATGATGGTGGATAGGCGCCATCTTGAAAATTCTTTTTCCGTGTGTTGCCTTGAAATAGGATACCTGGATCATAACGGACAGTACCTCAATAAGATAGATCAGTCCCACCAGGATGATAAACAGCGGCATCTGCATGGCATAAGCCACACCAGCCACAAAACCGCCCAGTGCCAGAGAACCGGTATCTCCCATAAATACCTGTGCCGGATATACGTTAAAGAGAAGGAAGCCCATAAGGCTGCCCACAACCGCACAGGTGATCGGCTCCACGCCGCTGTTCATTCCAAGGGAAACAACGGTAAAAAATACTGCAACGATCAGGGTAACACTGGATGCCAGTCCGTCAAGTCCGTCGGTAAAGTTTACTCCGTTTACTGTACCGATAACCGCAAAGAACAGCACCGGAACCGCAAACCATCCCAGATTCAGATAATGTCCGCTCCAGAACGGGATCTTCATGGTCAGGGATACGTTGGAATAATTTACAAGATAAAAAGCAAATACAGCTGTCACAACAATCTGCAGTGCCATTTTCTGCCATGGCAGAAGTCCATCTGAACGTTTCAGGACTACTTTCAGATAATCATCCAGAAATCCGATCAGTCCAAATCCCAGGGTCAGGAAAAGTACCGGGATGATCATCGGATAATCTCTGATATAAAACAGTGATGTTACAGTTGTTGCAATGAGAAAGATCACTCCACCCATGGTCGGGGTACCGTTCTTTTTCAGGTGGGACTGCACGCCCAGCTCTCTCTCTGTCTGTCCCATTTTAAGTCTTCTTAAAAAAGGGATAACAATCGGTCCTAATACAAGGCTGATCGCAAATGAAATCAGCACAGGGATCACAACATGAAACTCCATCCTCACACCTCTAATTCTTTCGTTTTTTTATACTTCTTCAACAGTATAAGGCTTTTCCTTTCATTAATCAACCCCATCTGCCTGGTTTTCCCCGGATGGAGTTTCCGTAACGGTCTTTTCAATTCCAAGATAGGGCAGCACATTTTCAAAGATGCTCCGTACTACCGGCGCGGCAATGATCCCTCCATAATACATACCTTTAGGATTATGGATAATACAAAGAGCCAGGACTTTTGGGTCTTCTGCCGGTGCAAAACCCAGGAATGAAGAAATATATCGGCCGGAACCCCTTGGCAGGGTCTGGGAAGTAGCTGTTTTTCCCCCGATGGAAAAACCCTCGATCCTTGCATTTTTCCCGGAGCCTTCCGAAACTACTGTTTCCAGAATTGTCCGTACCGTCTGTGAAGTTTCTCCGGACACGATCCCGGTTTCCACCGGATATTCCAGTGTCTGCACTTCTGTTCCATCCACACTTTCCACACTGATTCCAAAATGGGGCGTGATCCGGTTTCCGCCGTTGATGATCGCACTGACCGTTGTTGCCAGCTGGATCGGCGTAATCTGAAACGACTGGCCAAAGGATACAGTGGCAAGTTCCACCTCTCCCATATTTTTCGGATTATGCATGATCGTTCCTGCCTCTCCCGGAAGATCAATTCCTGTTTTTTTCAAAAGTCCGAACTGTTTGAAATATTTATAGTAATTCTCTACTCCCAGCCGCAGCCCCACTTCAATAAACACCGGGTTGCAGGAATTCTGTGCGCCCTCCACAAAGTTCTGTGCCCCATGTCCGGTTCTCTTTGCACAGTGGATTCTCCGGTCCTCCACCACTTTATACCCCGGGCAGAAAAAACGATCTTCCGTTGACACAACTCCTTCTTCCAGTCCCGCTGCCATGGTGATAATCTTAAAAGTCGAACCTGGTTCATAAGTATCGTTCAGACAGGGATTTCTCCACATCTGGTTCAGAAGATCCTGCTTCTTTTTTCCATCTGAAGACGTTCCTTCTGTCTCTTCTGTGTTTAGCGTAAACGGATCGTTCAGGTCAAATTCCGGAACATTGACACAGGCATAGATTTCTCCATTCTGAGGATTCATAAGAAGAATGGAGACCCTCTCCGCCTGTTTTTCCTCCATCACTTTCAGAGCTGCCTGCTGTACATATTTCTGAATGTTAACATCCAGACTGGTCCGCAGTGTATTTCCCGCCACCGGTTCCTTCCGCCGTTCTCCTGTCCCGTCAATCTCCACTCCACGTGCATCGGTAACTGTGAGAATTTTTCCGGGCTCACCTTTCAGGATCTCATCATATTTCACCTCAAGGCCAATGATTCCCTGGTTGTCACCCCCTGTAAATCCCAGCACTTTGGAGGCAAGGGAACCACAGGGATAATATCTTTTGTAATCTTCATCCACTTTCACTCCCGCAAGTGCATATTCGCGGATCGCATCCCCGGTTGCTTTTTCCACATTTGTTCGAATTCTTTCAATAGAAGAAATTTTTTCTACTTTTTTCCTGATGATTTCTTCATCCATGGTCAGTTCTCTGGCAAGTACCTGAATTACTTTTTCCGGATCTTTAATCTGGCTGTGTATCACCGATACGGTACAGACTGTCCGGTTATCTGCCAGAATATTTCCATTGATATCCAGAATTTTTCCCCTGGCAGCCTTGATGTCACGTTCCCGCTCATGAAGGTCGTCTGCTTTTTTGGAATAATATTCAGACTGTGCTCCCATAAGGTACAAAAGCCGCCCCACAAGTCCCAGAAGAAGCGCCGCACAGACTATAAAAACCACCCAGATTTTTTTCCTGTGATAAACCATGGTCCGGATCATAAAAAAATCCCCCTCAGAGATTGTCATTGTAATATATGACATTTCCCTGAGAGGGTATTCGAAATCTTATTCCAGGCCGGCCTCTTCATTGGTAAGGCCATCACTCTGCATATCATTGTTATCTTCGGTATCTTCATCCTCAGAATCATCTTCCGGCGGACTTGGAACATCCTCATTGGAGATTGCTTCCTTCTGTCCGTCTGTGGCAGATCCTGTTGCGGAATCACTGATACCCTTAAAGATATCCCACAGTTCTGTCGTCGGAACTTCACCGTCCTCAGCCTCATCCGGCTGTACATTCAGATACGGAAGCGCTTCAGAAAGGATTCCTTGGGCAATATACTGTGCATAAGTACTGCTTGCCTGATCCTCTACATTCGGCTCATCTACAACAACGTAAATCACAAGAGCCGGATCATCCACCGGCGCAAAGCCGATAAACGATACCAGATATTTGCCATTGCCTCGCGGAAGCTTCTCGGCTGTACCGGTTTTACCACCGGAGCTGTAGCCCTGAACCTTAGAGGTACGGCTAGTACCATGATCTACACTGGCAGCCATATAAGACCGGATATCTGCGGATATCTTTTCGGAAATAGTCTGTTTCATCAGAGTTGGAGAAATCGTCTTCACAATTCCGCCGCTGCTGTCTTTGATCCTGGTTACCAGATGTGGCTGGTAATAATATCCGCCATTGATAACGGAACACATGGCGTTGATCTCCTGGATCATCGTCAGTGTATATCCCTGTCCAAATGCGGAACATGCAAGTTCTGTCTCTCCCATGGTCTCGCTGGTGTGGATTACACCGCTGCCCTCATTCGGAAGGTCAATACCGGTTCTTGTTCCGAAATTGAAAGTACTCTGCGTTTTAAGGAAATTGTCTTTTCCCATTTTCGCCGCAATCTGCATCATACCATCATTGCAGGAATTGGCAATAACATCGGAAAGTGCTTCTGTTCCATGGGCATCGGGCCATACCGCACATTTAATAAATGTCGTAGCTCCTTCCGCACCAAAGGACTGTCCGCCGTCGCAGACAAAATTATCCGTCTCGGAAATCGCTCCCATCTCAAGGGCAGAACCCATAACAATAGGCTTTACTACTGATCCCGGTTCGTATGCGTCTGTCACACAGAAATTACTCCATATTCCGTTCAGGGCATCTACAATTTCTTCATCGTTCATGGCCGCGATCTCACTCTCGGAATAAACGTTGGAAAGATCTCTCGGATTATTCAGATCGTATCGGTCTCCACCATCCATGGCCAGAATTTCTCCTGTTTTGGGATCTTCGATAATGACACCGACATTTTTGGCTCCCATTTTTTCTTCAAAAGTATTTACATACTTCTCTACAATCTGCTGAAGACCCAGATCAAGGGAAGTTTCTATGCTTTTTCCATCGGTTGGTTCTATAATGGTCTGCTCTACGTCGGAATTGTTGTTGATATATCCATACTGTCTTCCGTCAACGCCGGTAAGCGTTGCATTGTAGTAACCTTCCAGTCCGATATCTGCCACATCTCTGGAAAGTGTAAAACCAACGGTGTCACAGGCTGTTTCGTTGAACGGATAGGATCTTAAGTAGTCCTCCTCAAACCATACTCCTGTGACCTTGGAACGCTCTTTCTTCTGGGCAGCAGTCAGTTCACTGTCATCCCCCGGGTTCTCATAGCTCTCGAAAGCTTTCTTATCATCCATGGAGATCTGTTTCTTGACAATCTGATACTGACTGCTTTTTGTGCTGTCATCATTGAGAAGCTTACGCATCTCTTCCTCATCCAGGCCAAGTACTTCCACAAGAGCCTTGATGGTCGGCTCCACAGAGTCCTCATCCTTGTTGACTTCCAGACAGTCAAGAATTACATTATAGACCTTGTTGCTTGTTGCCAGAATATTTCCATTCCGGTCATAAATATCTCCCCTTTTGGCGGGGAGTGTCTGATTTTCATATTTCTGCTGTGCCTGACTCAGCACCTGTTTTCTGTATTTGCTTCCGCTTGTGGCATTAATATAGGTAATTCTTGCCACCAAACCAACTAAAGCCAACACCACTAAAGAAAATAGTACTGCCAGCTTTTTTTTCATATTCTTATTAATTTTTTTTACCGGCCTGCGCCTTCTTGTACTCAATCGATCACCTGCTCAAAAAACTGTACATCTGTTACTTGTGCGAATCTACATCCTGATACTGTCTCACATAGCTGTTACCCTCGGTAACATATGTCTGTATCTGATCCTCAGAAGGATATTTCATTCCAAGCTCACCGATTGCCTTTTTCTTGATCTCGCTGATATCAACATCAGAAGTAACCTGACTGTAATATGCATCGTTATCTTCCTTCAGCTGTGCAAGCTCAGATTCCAGATTTGCAACATTTTTCATACTCGCCGTGATTTCTGATTTTACCTGCAGATAATTGATACAGGTAAATAATACCGCAATGGAAACCGCAGTGAGAAACAGAACGAAACCTTTATTCATGGCCATCGCTTTTTCTCTGTTCCGCTGTATCTTCCTGTTCACAGCCTGCTTCGCAGGTGTCACAGGAACTGCGGATTTCTGTTTTCTCTCCTGGGCCAGCCGACGCCTTTCCTGTACACCGGGCAGATCAGTTCTCCGAGGAACTTCCTGTAACCTTTTTACCGCATTTCCCTGAACATACATTTCTCTGCTGTTCCTGACGGTATTCCGATTTCTTCTGGCTGTAGTCCCTCTTCCTGTCTTCGCCATTTGCCTACCTTCCATCTAAAAAAAACTCTTTTACAGCTTACGTTCAAAAATACGAAGCTTCGCACTTTTTGATCTCGGATTCTCTTCCATCTCCTGTTCACTGGGAAGGATGGGTTTCCTTGTGATCACTTTACCTTTTGATTTCTTTCCGCATACACAAACCGGAAAATCCGGCGGACAGGTACATGGATTTTCATTTTTGCGGAAAATCGTTTTTACGATTCTGTCTTCCAGAGAATGGAATGTGATAATACAGATCCTTCCTCCGTCATCCAGAAGATCGATCATTCCGTCCAGAGAATCACGGAGTACGTCAAGCTCTCTGTTCAGCTCAATACGTATCGCCTGAAAAGTCCTCTTGGCCGGATGTCCTCCTGTAGCCTGTACTTTCATGGGGATCGCTCCCCTTATAATTTCTGTCAGTTCCCCGGTTGTCTGAATTGGTGCCTGCGCTCTGGCAGCCACGATGTGCTTCGCTATATTCTTGGCGAATTTATCCTCGCCGTAATCGCGGATAATCCGATAAAGTTCCCGTTCTTCATAACCGTTGACAATATCTCCGGCTGTACGGCTCTGCCTTCTGTCCATTCGCATGTCCAGAGGAGAATCATACCTGTAGGAAAAACCTCTCTCTTCATTATCCAGCTGATAAGATGACACTCCTAAATCCAGCAGGATCCCGTCCACTTTTTCAATGCCACGAGATCTTAACTCATCTGCCATGTAACAATAATTGCTGCGAATGATTGTCACCTGATTAAAGGCTGACAGCCGTTCACTCGCAGCAATTATCGCATCCTGGTCTTGATCTATGCCAATAAATCTCCCCTTGGCAGAAAGTTTCTTACACACCTCTGTGGCGTGTCCCGCTCCTCCTAAAGTGCCATCCACATAGATTCCATCCGGCTTTACCCTTAAGCCATCAATGGTCTCATCGAGTAATACAGATTTATGTTTAAATTCCATATCCATCTCCTGTGGGATTTCTACCTGCGCTATGCTCAAATGACGATTCCAATGTTCTGCATGCTCTCCGCAATGCTGTCCATGTCATCATAATTGCAGTTCTCGCTCCACTTCTCCTTGCTCCAGACCTCAATCCGGTTCAGATTACCCGTAAGCACCACATCTTTCTCCAGACCAGCGAATTGGCGCAGCGTCTGCGGCACCAGAATTCTCCCCTGCTTATCCAGTTGGCATGTCGTAGCTCCGGCTACAAAGAAACGTGAAAAGGTTCTTGCGTCTTTATTTGTAAGTGGTAATGCTCGGAGTTTCTCTTCAAAGGCAGCCCATTCATCCATAGGATAAATGGAAAGGCAACCATCGAGCCCTCTGGTCAGTACGAACTCTTCCCCTAAGAGATCCCTGAACCTGGATGGGATGATCAGACGCCCCTTCGCGTCGATCGTATGATTATACTCGCCCATGAACATGAAACCCACCTACTCTCGTGAAACACGATTCTCCCCTTCGTGTTTCCAGGGTGCAAATGGTGTGTTCTGCCACTCAGCCCCATTCGCTACCACTATTCACCACTTTCTACCACTTATGTAATCATTCTAAACTATTTACCATGAAAAAACAAGTGCATATCCAAGTTTTTTTTCTTTTCATGAAATATCCACAGGTTTTTTTTCAGCATGTATATTTTCTGTGCATTATTATGAAATAAAAAAGGGAGTGTCGCAAAATCACCGGAATAGGTGATTGAGCGGCACTTTCTGCTTTTTAGAAAAGAAAATTGGCAGAAAATCTTTGTACGTTGATTTTCTGCCAATTTTTTTCGCACCTAA